>JBCDHX010000056.1:0-32730 GCA_038749535.1 Bacteroidota bacterium | reverse complement strand
CTGATATATATCTTATACCAAAGGACAGGTTACTTAAAAAATTATGTGTTACTAAATAAAGCACTTAGATACTTAAACAGATATCCAAGATTATACACTATAAGTAATCAGATCAAATCTTCCTTGTTCAAGAAGCAGATTCAGTTTGAGTTCAATCAAGATATAAATAAAGAGTTTGAAACTATAATAAAATATCTGCCCGATCACGCTGAAAACATTTTAGATATAGGTTGTGGAGTAGCAGGAATAGACGCTTTGATAGGAAAATTTTATAAAGGAAGTATAAATGTTTTTTTGCTAGACAAAAGTCAGCTAGATCAGAAAGTGTATTACGAATATGAAGAAAAAGGTTCTTTTTATAATTCCCTCCTCATTGCTAAACAGCTTTTAGCCCAGAACGATATATCTCCGAATAAGATATTTACTCAGGAAGCTACCGCTAGTAATAGTATAGATTTTGATGTAAAATTTGATCTTATAATATCTCTTATTTCATGGGGCTTTCACTATCCAGTTTCTACTTATTTGGAAACTGTCTACAACAAGTTACGCTCTGGTGGCAGATTAATCTTAGATATTCGTAAAAATACACAGGGTGAAGAAGAAATTAAGCACCTGTTTGGTACATGTAAGTCGATTTATGAAGGTTCAAAGCATCATAGATATTTAGCAATTAAGGCATAACTGCTGTATTTCCAATTGCTAAAGTGTAATTCCGCAATCATCACAATGAAAAAAACAATCAAAAAAATATATAATGCTCTTCCATTAAAAAAAGAGCTTTTTAGTATAGCAAAATCAGTTTACTCTCCTTCAAAGTCAATTTATCAACATTTACATTTTAAAGGAATCATTTCGGCGAAAGTCACAGAGAAAGAATCTTTCAAAATGCAACACTATGGCTACCAATTAGAAAATAGTATTTTTTGGGAAGGGCTATATGGAAAGTGGGAAGGTGTATCGCTTCAAGTTTGGGAAAAGCTAAGTAGACAATCAACCACCATAATCGATATAGGTGCAAATACAGGTGTATATGCACTTATTTCTAAGACAGCACGTCCTGCAGCACAAGTTTTTGCAATAGAACCCGTAAAAAGAGTCTACGAAAAGTTGGAGCGCAACTGTGAATTGAACAACTATGATATTATTACATTAGAAAAAGCAGCTTCTGATGAAGATGGGGAAGCGGTCATTTATGATGTAGGAAGCGAACATCTTTACACTGTGGCAGTCAATAAAGATTTATCTAGTCCTGTACAAAAAACTACGCCCGTAACTATTAAAACGATTCGTTTAGACACAATCATCCAACAGTATCAATTAAATAATATTGACTTGATAAAGATTGATGTTGAAACACATGAAGAAGCTGTGCTAGAGGGAATGGGTAAATTCTTAATGCTATATCAACCATCGCTGCTCATCGAAATTTTGAATGATGAGGTTGCTAGAGGTGTACAAAAATTAATAAATAACTTGCATTACTCCATTTACTACATCGATGACATAGAAGGCTTAAAAAAAGTCGATGTGATCAAAGCAGAAGAGCATTACAACTATTTGCTACTCAATACTGATAAACATAGCGCATCTCTTGTTTCAGATTTGATGTATTCACCGAATCATGTCTAAACAAATCGACATCCTTCTTCCTAGCCTGGCCATAGGTGGTGCAGAAAAAGTTATGATTCTGTTAGCTGAACAGTTCAAAGCAAAAGGCTATCAGGTACGTTTCATCGTGCGTCGGCTGACCGAAGAAGGCTTTCAGGATCAAGTAGCGGCGTCTTTTGAAGCCATTAGCCTACAAACAGACAGAGTAAGATACTTTCCCGAACGTCTGCAGCAGTTTTATCAAGCAAATTCACATCCTGATATCATCATCGCCAGCCTTTGGCCTTTGACCTTTTTGAGTGCTTGGGTCGCCAAAGATCACTTACCCAATACGACTGTAATTTGTGTAGAACATGGCTCTCTACGTCATCAAGCCGCTGAAAAACCGCTTTGGTATCGCTTATTCTTACGTTTTAGCTTGAAAAAAACACTCAAATGGGTGCATCGAGTGGTTGCTGTATCCGAAGGACTAAAAGAAGAACTAGCACAAATCACCAAATACCAAGGCGATAAGCTCATCTCTGTCCCCAATCCTATCAAGCTGTCAAATACGAATGCTCTGTCAAAAGAAGAACGAGCCGCTTTCAGACAACTGAAACGACAACTAAAAGGTAAGGCCTTTCTGGCAGTTGGGCGACTCAAAAAAGTCAAGAATTTTCCTTTGTTGTTGCATGCTTTTCAGTTAGTCAGCAGAGAAATTGAATCGGATTTAGTCATTTTGGGAGATGGCAACGAGCTAGAGAAACTACAGCGGCTGGCGAGTGAGTTGCAAATCGCAGAGCGCGTCCACTTTATGGGATTTACAGAACAGTGCAATCCTTACTACCAGCTCGCCGACACCTTTGTCCTCAGCTCCGACTCCGAAGGCTTCGGGAATGTCATCGTAGAAGCATTAATGAATGGCTGTACTGTCGTCTCAACTGATTGTCCATATGGACCTAGAGAAATTTTGGAAGACGGTAAATATGGTTATTTGAGTCCAGTCGGCGATGCCGAATCATTGGCTCAAAATATGCTACAATCAATCCAACAACCTATTGACACTGATTTGGCGAAGTCCAGAGGACAACAGTTTGCTGCATCTCATATAGCACAACACTACATCAAAGAATTTGAAGCCTAAAACCCTATTCCTCACCCGCAACGGCTTGCTAGAACCACTTGGCAAAAGCCAAATATTGGCTTATCTCGTGCCGCTATCGGGCGAGTATGACATACATATCGTCAGTTTTGAAAAGACGCGAAACTTAAAAGCAGAAAAAGACTATTTGGCGATTCAGTCACTTTGCGATCAGCACAATATCAAGTGGACGCCGCTGACATATAGACGCTTTTCCAGAAAATTAGGGATCGTAGCAGGTTTTTTTGAACTCTACTGGACGACAAGACGGATTTGCAGAGAAGAAAACATTCAGCTAATTCATGCGCGTTCGTATTATCCAGCTTTTATTGCTCTAGCCACGTTGCGTTATGCACAAATCCCTTTTATCTTTGATATGCGCGCCCTATGGCCTGAAGAGCTAATTGTTTCAGGAAGGCTGAAAGATAAATCAGGTGCCTATCATATCATCAAGTCGATGGAAAAAAGCTGCTTAGCCCAATCCGCCCACATCGTCTCCCTCACCGCCGCAGCCATCGGACACCTTGCCAGACAACATCCTGACCTCCCGATCCCACAAAAAACAAGTGTCATTCCGACCTGTACGGACTTATCGCGCTTTCAAGTGCGACAAGCTGCAGCATCTGATGCTATCGTCATCAGTTGCATCGGTACGCTGCTGAGTGGTTGGTTTAAGATGAATATCTTGCAAGCCGTAGTCAACTATTTATTGACGAGTCATGCTCCTATTCGCTTTGAGTTATTGACACGCGATGATGCAACTAAAGTATTGGACGCATTAGACCCCAGTGGTCGATGGCAAGATCGCATCCATATCGAAAGCGTTCCTTTTGAGCAAATGCCAAAGCGTGTCGCGGCTCACGATGGATCTGTCTTCTTCTTTAATGCTGACATTTCAAAATTAGGGTCTTGCCCTACGAGAATGGGCGAATTGCTGGCTGCAGGCATTCCTATACTCGCCAATCCAGGTGTGGGAGATGTCGGTGCGATCATTGCAGAAAATAAAGTAGGCGTTTTGATAGAAGATGAAACGCCAGAAGCGATAGCACGCGCTTGTGAGGAGTTTCTAGCTTTGCTACAACAGCCTAGTATCGCTCAACATTGTCGCAGCGTAGCTGAAGAGTTATTTTCACTATCGTCAGGTGTAGCTGCTTATCGTAAAATCTACCAAAATATCCTAACAGCAGACCAAGTTGAGCAAACCGCCTAAGGTTTTATTCCTCACGAAATATCCCACTCAAGGGGCATCGAGTCGTTACCGAGTTTATCAATACTTACAAGATTTTAAGGAGATTGAGTTTGAAACGCAGTCTTTGATGAGTCAGGAAGCATTCGATTTACTCTATCGAAAAGGCAGTACCAAAAAGAAGATTTGGCTGAGTCTGAAAGATTATTGGCAGCGGCTACGATTCATCATAGCTCACAGCGATGCAGACATTTTTTATATGCAGCGTGAGTTGTTTGCCTTCGGTCCGCTTTGGTTGGAAAAAATATTGAGGCGTCAAGGTAAAAAGCTCGTTTTTGACTTGGATGATGCCTTATTTATCAACAAACAAAATGCTTCCAATCCATTTTCTTGGGACAAAGCGGCGCGTGTTATCCGCATCATGCAGCAGGTCGATCTGGTGGTAGCTGGGAATCCTTGGTTAGCCAAACAGAGTCTACAATTAGGTGCGAAACAGGCAGTTCATATTGATGTGGCGGAAAAAGTATTATTTGAAAATGAAGTGCGTGAAGGGCATTTGAAAGCCCTTTGGTTGGGGTCGCCCACAACTTCAAAATACCTGAAATTTATAGAACAGCCTTTGGCAAAATTACAAGCTGAGATCGATCTGAGCATTGAGATTGTAGGTGGTGATTCAGCTCACGATTTTCAATTTAAGGCGACATATAAAGATTGGACGCCTCAGGCAGAACGCTTGGGCTTATTGACTTCACATATTGGACTAATGCCGCTGCCAGATGAAGATTGGTCGAAAGGAAAATGCGGCGGCAAAGCAAGAACGTATATGGCATCGGGTGTCGTTCCTGTCGTGAGCGATATTGGGTACAATCAATTACTGATCGACCATGGCAAACGCGGTTTTCTCTGCAAAACGGCAGACGATTGGAAAAATGCAATTCTACAATTGGCGCGGAATCCAGAGTTAATGACCTCTATTCGAGAAGAAGATTACCGCTACGTCAAACAGCATTTCAGCCGCACACACATTGCCCAACAACTAGAAAAAATGCTACTCGATCTTGTTGATTGATACTGCTACGGTCGTCGTTCTTGGTCTATCTGCTACCGCCAAATATGTAGTTAGAGAAGCCAATCAGTTAGGAGCGATCTGTTGGGGACTTGATACCAAAAAAGGAGCGACCTACTATTCCAATTGTTTGCATCATGCTCAAGTCGTCACAGAACAGGAACTACTTGACTTGCTGGAGACAACATTTCGAGCTAAAAACGAACCTATTTTTGTTTGCCCAACTAGCGATGAATGGGTGGATTTCATAGCGCGAACTCCCATTTTTAAAGAAGATTGGTTGCACGTCGATCCACCTTATTTGGACGGTAGTTATCGAGAAGTGGCGGATAAAAATAGATTGCAACAGTTGGCAATGGAATTAAATTTAGCTTATCCGAAGTCGATTACTTTTATTGTCGGCGAGAGTGTGCCTGATTTGACGGATTTACAGTTTCCACTATTTTGCAAGCCGAGCGATAGAGTAGGTTTGGCAGATGTGATGCAAGGAAAAAAAGGATGGATATTGTCGAAAGCAACTGATTTGCAAGCTGTCATAGCCATCCAAAAACTGCAAGGCGTCGCACTCATGGTGCAAGAGATCATAGAAGGCGCAGAGCAAAACATCAAAGTGCTTGCGGCTGTGGGAAATGGGAAAGGCGAAATGGTAACATCACCTTGGACAGGAACAAAAGTACGTCAATATCCGCCACAATTTGGGTCGGGTTCTCTAGTGGTGCAAAGTGAAGAAACACAACTAGAACGTATTGCCAAAATCATCATTCAGCACACGCAATATCAAGGCTTTTTAGCGTTGGAAGCCAAATATTGTGATCGTAGAAAAGACTTATTCATCATCGAAATCAATACGCGACCGAGTCTGTGGTTCAGTGCAACAACAGCATCTCACGCTAAGCTAGTCGGTTATTGGATGAATACATTTGACCAAATAGCTTTATCGACAGTTTTTCCAAAAAGTGACACAAAAGTCATTTGGCGATACGGCTACAAAGATATTTATGCACGCCTGAAAACTGGCAAATCCAACTTTTCGTTCCCTCAAAAAAGTGTCAAGATTTATGCTGTTTGGGATAAAAACGACCTCAAACCGTTCTTTTATGATCTTTGGAATGGTCTCAGTAAATTGTTCAAACGATTCTAGTGGGAGCAGGATTGATTGTGAGTATTGATTTTGAACTCAACTGGGGCTACCGTAATGAAAATCGTCCATTAACATCCGAGCAAATTGATAGAGGTTTGACTGCCCTAAAGTCCGTCCTGGATCGCTACGAGATACATTCTACTTGGGCGATTGTGGGACAGTTGTTCTTTAATCAAGATAAGTTAGGCAACCATGAGTTATATGATACTAGAAGCTGGATTGCCAGTCATTTAGAAAATGATAAAAAAGTAGAAATCGGCTCACATACATTTGAACACATTTTTTTGAAAGAGTCAACTCAGGATATAGCAGTTGCTGACTTTACGCAGATGCAGCAACTCGAAACCACTATTGACAGCATTGTTTTCCCTAGGAATCAGTACGACACGACAAGTCTACATTTAGCGCAACAGGCCGATATTCAATATTACCGTTCTGTACTGAGCAATAGCTTATTGCAAACCAATAAAATGACCCATCAAAGCCGTATGCGACAACTCGCTAAACGAATCGCAGAACTATTGCCACTTCCGAAAGCAGTAGAAGTTCGTCGAGAAAAAGAAATGGTTTCTATTTCAGACAGCCGATTTTTTCGCTTCTTTCCTGACAGCTGGTGGGGGAATCTACTGACCACTTGGTATCGGCAACTATGGCGGTACGAACTCCGACAAACCTTAAAAAATGGACAAGCTTATCACATTTGGTTACATCCACACAATCTGATGAGCCGACCAGAAGGAATTGAAGAATTAGACGCTTTCTTTCAATACTTTCGATTCATAGCTGATAAGTACAACGCCACTTCTTACACCATGCGCCAATACGCCGAGCACATTTCATGATACTCTACTTTGCATTGTATCTATTCATGTTCTTGATTGCGCTCTTGAACTATAATAGGTTGTACATCCTACTGGTCTACTTCATCCTATTTCTGTTATTGGCATTCAAAGGAGAAGTCGGTTGCGATTATACTGGGTATCTAAATCGATACATATACTTCTATCCGGGTGAGACCTTCATTTCGCTGCGTGGCGAGGTTGGATGGTGGTACATTGAGCGGTTCATCTACAATCAGGATATGGACTATCAGTGGTACTATATTTTTTCAGGTTTCTTAGCGGTTTTTTTCTGTTTATTGGCACAGAAACATGTCAAATCTATTGGGCTTATCATTTTGATATATCCCATCGTGTTTCTACAGTTGGGGCTTTCCGGTATTCGGCAGTTTGTGGCGGTGAGTATTGTGCTATACATCGTCGCGCGATACGTTTTCGACCTCCCGAAGTCCATCCGACCTTATATTGTTTGGATATTGGTCGCAGCCACTTTTCATGTTTCTGCGCTCATTATGCTGTTATTTTTACCTTTTCTGACTAAACTCAATCCATGGCTTATTGCTTTATTGGTGATTGTAGGCTTGATCGGTTTTTCGAGTAGTTTTTACGAGACCGTTTCGCAAGTCTATCAAGATCGCTATTTCAATGAAACGCCAAGGACGAGTAGTGGCGCATGGGTACGTTTTATGCTGACGATCATTCTGCTGGCACTTGGGGTATACACACCGGGGAATATTTACCTGAAACTAGGTATCGCTATTGTGGTGATTGGTGTCATCACCGGACTTATCAATAGCATTGCTTTACATCGACTCAATTATTATTTTCTGCCAGTAGCGAGTATCTTAGTGTTGAAACGTGCATTAACAGAAGTGAAAGGATTGATTTCATTGCGTTTAGCGTATCTCGCGACTTTTGCTTATATGATATTTTGGTTTACTTTTTCGACGCATAGTCACTGCATTCTGGATTATCATTTCTTTTTCCAACGCGAAAATCTTATTCTTTTACAGTAGTTGCTTCTTTGAACTCCGCCATGCCCACTATCGCTATCGTTCTCAATACAGCTTGGAATATCTACAATTTCCGACTGGGGTTGATTAAAACACTGCAAGCAGAAGGCTATCAAGTCATCGCCATTGCACCTAGGGACGAGTATGCGGCAGAGATTGAGGCAACAGGCTGCCATTTTATCGACTTGCCCAACTTGAAGCGCAAGGGAATGAATCCCTTCTACGATTTGCGCTTGATGTACAACTTATTTTCTATTTACCGAAAATATAAAGTAGATGTGGCACTCCATTATACCATCAAACCTGTCATTTTTGGAACTTTAGCGACGCGCTTCCTATCTACCAAAGCCATCAACACCATGACAGGTCTAGGCTATGCCTTTCTGTCCAATAGTCTGATTCGCTATCTAGTGATGAGTTTGTATCGTCTGACATTGCCTGCCGCCTATCGTACCTTTTTTCAAAATCAAGATGATCAAGCTTTATTTTTACAATATGGACTTGTCCAAAAGGCAAAAACGGCGATAGTACCAGGTTCGGGCATCAATACACAGCATTTTCAGCCACAGACGGATGTGGAAAAACGCGATAGGGTTCAATTTTTGTTTATCGGGCGGCTACTGACAGACAAAGGTATTTGCGAGTTTGCCGATGCCATAAAAATAGTCAAAAAGACCTATTCTGCTGCTCAGTTTCATGTAGTCGGTGAACTGGACACAGGTAATCGTGCGACCATCACTGCCGAAGAATTGGAAAGCTGGCAGGAAGAAAAATTGATTATTTATCACGGTCAAAAAAATGATGTCCGTCCCTTTATCATTGATGCCGATGCCCTTGTTCTACCATCCTACCGAGAAGGACTACCACGTGTCATGCTAGAAGGTATGGCAATGGGTAAACCGCTGATTACTACAGATGTACCCGGTTGTCGAGCGACTGTTGTACATGGTGAAAATGGCTATTTGGTAGAAGTGAAGAATGCCGAAGCATTGGCGAAAGCTATGATCAATATGATCGAAATCGGGCAGGAGCGACGCTTAGCGATGGGGCAAAAAGGTAGACAAATGGCACTGGATATTTTCGATGAACGAAAAATCGTGGCACACTATCTAAAAGTCATTAATACGCTATCCAATCGGTCGATAGCTTCTTCTTCGGCACTGTCCAAGTAAGGTTTCTCATCTAAGCAGCTCTACACTACCCATTTCAGCCTGTTCCTCATCCTCTCCATATCGGTGGTACATACGCCAAATGTACGTCCCTTCCGCTACCAATTTCCCGCTGTTTTTTCCATCCCAACTTTCCTCTACTGACTGACTTTCAAATACCAATGCGCCCCATCGATTGAAAATCTGTAGCTTATAATCGGTGATATTGTCCTTTTTCCCGAAGGAAATCTCAAACAGATCATTGATCCCATCGCCATTGGGTGAAAAAATGGTCGGCGCGTATAATTTTGGGACACAGTCCTCTTGGCGTACAACTAATTCTATCCCAAACTTGTCGCAGTCTAATTTTGCTACAATTGAGTACTGTCCCGCTGTCTTTACTATTCGCGTTGCATTGATATTGCCATCTGCCCATTCAAACTGCGCCGATTCCAAAAATGTATTTTTGAACAAGTCGGGTAAATCGACCTCCATCGGCTCGCCTTCGCAGTACTTCAATTCCTTCTCCCATACTTTTGGCACTTTTTTTAACATCAAGTCATCCAACTGAAAATAAAAAGACCGAAACACTCCACTATTCGCACTAGCCGCACAAGCGGGTAGCTCTCCAAAGTCGCCCAAAGGCATCGAAATTCCTAAAAAACGCTCTCCGCCCTGTGCTTTGAAACAGCCTGAGACTATCGTCCATTCTAGACTTCGCGTGCGGCTTTGAATGACCTCATTAGACAGCTTCGTTGCAAGCTTTGCGGTAGTCGAACTCGTACCATTAGCAAAATTATTTTCAACAAAAATGCTGTCTTCGGAAAGATAGATGGCAAGGTATTGGTCAGGGCGTAAATTGCAAGGCGAAACGTCCTCGTCAAAGCCTTGATAGCCCCCCATATTACGAATCGCCAACTCGACAAAATAAACTTCGCCAGCTTCGAGCGGTGCACTCAGCTGAGTCGCGATCCCTTCTGAAACATAGGTTTCATTGGAGTTCCATCGACAGCTCAATCCAATGAATCGGTTGCCTGCAAAGGCTCTGAAATCCTTGTCCCAAAAGAAAGAACCACTCTCATCGTACTGGCAATTGTCGATGAATAAATCTGGAGAAGCGTCCAATGGATACCAATGCGCCAATTGCTCGAAAGCATCGTCGGGTTGATTGCAGCTATTTGTTTTGATAACTTCAAAATTACCGTCTGGGAGCAGTGGTTGAGCATTAGAAAAACAAATAGTTATGACTAATGAAACCCACACACAAATTAAACGGAATTGAGCAGGCTTTGTGTGCTGTGTATATAGATATTCTGAAGCATATTGATAAGTATGTCCTACTTGGCGGGTGGCTTCGAGCCTCCACTGTTCGACGGAGGAGTTTGGAGTCTCTAGCGTTTTTGCACACTTTTTTGGCAATGCAAAAAGTGTGAGCCTAGCCGGCTTGAGGCGATCTAAATCATGAAAATAGATTTTGAGTTCACTTTTCATTTAAATAGAAGTGTGGTGTAAAATGAGTTTCTGATAAACGAATAATTTCGTTTGAACTTACAACCGCACCGCTCGTTGCCCAATCGTCCCAGTCGGTGTCCTCAACTGAAAAACATAAGCCCCTTTCGGCAAATAACTCGGCACTTGCCACTGCCAAATACCGCTTGCTACTTCGCCTTCTGTTTTCGTCAATTGTTGAATCCAACGTCCTTGCGCATCGTAAACATGCAGTTCCACGGCTTCACTTTGCTCCAAATTGTAAGTCAGCCAAACTTCATTGTGGAAAGAATTGGGAAAGACTGTCAGATTGGTTGCTGATTTTTCGTTTTCTTGCTTCGAGGTTGCTTCTTTGATGTTCAGTTGCTGATTGGTAGCTACATTTTCCAAAGTCTGCGTTTTGCCGCCGAGCCATTTCACGGTCACACGATCTACTTTAGTTGATTCGCCCAATCCAAAATGAGCAATCGTACTATTTTGAGACAAATGACTCGACCCACCATCAATTTCTCTAATTAACAATTGCCCATCAACTTCCACTTCAACTCTCGCACCAATCCCATTTTTATCTTGAGTAACACCTTCCAATTCTACTTTCAGCCAATTGCCATCTGCTGCTTCATTTCGATGCAATAAACAACGCGGTTCATCCAAACCAGACACCAGATCACGCGGGATTTGATTGACGACAAACAAGTCCATGTCACCATCATTGTCATAGTCAAAAACAACTGAACCACGCCCGATTCTATAATCGCGTAACCCTAAATCTGCACTTTCTTCATTGAAAAAACCGCGTTTGTGGTCGTACACAAAAAAGAAATTAGGATTCGGGCGAATCGTTGGGTTCAATGCGCCGTTGGCGATAAAAAGATCAAGGTCACGGTCGTTGTCGAAGTCAAAAAAATTCGCGCCCCAACTTACAGGCGGACCTGTATAGATAGAGTCTCGAATGGTGGTGATGCCCAGATTGACATCAAATGTGCTCTCATCGAAACCTTTACCATTGCCTTCATTGACGGTAAAAACGCTAATGCCTAAGTTGACGACCATATAATCCATCCAACCATCGAAGTTGTAATCGGCGCGGGCGAGTCCCATGGCATTCATGCCATAATTTAATAAGAGCGAATTAGCGCGATCTTTCAGTCGTTTTGCGGGAAAGTCATTTCTAAAAAAGAGATTAGGTGTGCTTTTAAAGCCAAAATCATTGGCAACATATAAATCTAAATCTCGATCATTATCAAAGTCTGTAAACATCCCTTGAAAACCGAAACCGTCATAATCCAAGCCATATAATTTCCGTGCATCGACAAATGTTTGTCCGCTAGCATTGATGAAAAAATAGTCTTCGGCAGGACGAAAAGAGTTGGTGATGGTTTGTTCGTTATAAATAGAGATACCTGCGCTGGAATTGCTGAAATAGTTGGCGATAAAAAGATCAGGAAAGCCATCCATGTTCACGTCTCCGAAAGTGGCAGCCATGCTATTGGTACGGAAATCTTCTAGTCCCCACTCCTTGGTTACATCTCTGAAAGTGCCATCTCCGTTATTCAAATAAAGTAAGTTAGGCGCATTCGTCCGATTTTCATCAATGAAGTTCATGCTCGTAATCAGCAAATCTTTGAACCCATCTCTATTAATATCGGCTGCTGCAACACCTTGCGTATAAGTTTCTAGCGTCCGATCAAAGCCAGCTGCTGCATGAACGTCTGTAAATGTCCCATCGCCATTGTTTTGATACAATGCATCCTCTTGCACACCACCCGTCACATACAAATCTTCCCAACCATCATTATCAAAATCGAGCACGCAAGCACCACCGCCAAACGTAGCTAAGTCAATTTGAAAGGCATGATTGATACCTGCCGATTCGGAGACTTCTGTGAATTTTTGGGCAAAAAGTGCAGTTGTAATGAGAAGTAAAATGGTAGTTGTAGTCGTTTTCATTTATTGAGACTTTAGATTTTAGATTTTAGATTTTAGACCACTCATGACCAAGTAACGTCCTGAAAATCTAATCTCATAAAACAATGATGGCAGCAAACTCTAATTTCTGTTTGCTGCCATCGAATTTTGTCTAAGGCTTATCTATTTCTGTATAGATGCTAGCATTTAGTGGATGACAGTAGATAAAGCGAAAAAGCTATTGAAGCAGCAGTCTATCGTCTAATATCTACTATCTAACATCTTATCTTAATACCCTGGATTCTGCGTCATCTTAGGATTCAAGTCAATTTCTTTCTGCGGTATCGGCCACAAGTCATGCTTTGGATCTTCAAAGACACGATTGTCCAAAGACTCACCGAATAGCGTCACAGTCGGAATGACCTCTGTTGCATCTCCCCAACGGCGCAAATCAAAGTAACGCGTACCTTCCCAAGGAAACTCAACATGACGCTCATGCTTAATTTCTTCGCGCATTTCTGCCTGACTCATGCCTTCACGGAAAGGTGGCATGCCTGCACGTGCACGCACTTGATTGACGGCGTCATAAACTTCTGCTGTGGGTCCATCAATTTCGTTTGTTGCTTCTGCAAACATCAACAAGACGTCTGCATAGCGAAGCAAAATGACATTCGTTTCATTACAAGAACAGCCATCTTCACCGATCAATGCATTTGGATCTACCCATTTGCGGACAGCAAAAAATGGGGAAAAACCAGATAGAGCAGCACTGTATTCTTCGCCTCTCCAAGTAGATACACCAGGTACGAATAGATTGGCGAACATACGCTCATCGCGGTTGTCATAAGGATTGTCGGCATCAAAAAGTGGAGATTCCTCAATGGACATCCCATCTGTCATGTAGAAAGAATTCGCCAACTGATCAGTAGGCGTGATGGAGCCCCAACCATTACCAGGCGTACCTTCGGGACCTGGTGCCAATGCCACTTGCATGAAGTTTCCTTCGCCCTGCGTTCCTCCTTTATACTGAATATCGAACAATACTTCTACGTTGTTTTCATTTTCGGGACTGAAGACAGACAAATAATCATCTACCAAACCAATGATGTCAGGATTCGCATCTGCTAACTGCATCACTTTTTTAGCTTCTGCGGCTGCACCTGCATAGTCTTCGTTATATAGCTTATTGCGGACTTTTAAAGCGATAGCTGATTGGGAAGTTGGGCGTCCGATATCAGCTTGTTGCAATGGCAAATTGGCTTCTGCAAAATCTAAATCTTCATAGATCGTCGCCAACACGGCTGACTTAGGCGAGCGCTCCACGTCCAATGCTTCCTCACGACCTACAACATTCAATACTAAAGGCACGTCGCCATACAAATTGACGAGTTCTTGATAGAACAGAGCACGTAAAAAACGCACCTCAGCAATGATCTCATTTTGGCGGTCAGCACTGATACCTACTTTCCCGATGTTCTCCAATACAGAATTGGCACGGAAAATACCTTCGTAACCGAAATCCCATTTGGTGTTGATGATACCGCCTGTCGTAGAGTTGTGTTCTCCTTTGGCGATGGTCGTATATTGTTGTTCCCAAGGACAGCAGCCAACACCGTTGTCCGTCATGATGTCAAAGTTTTGGTGCATCCAATAAAATGCGCCACCCCATATACTTCCTTGAAAAACATCATAGATACCATTGACGGCACGGACGACATCTTCTTCAGTCTCAAAGAAACCATCGACTGACCCTTGCGCAATCGGATCTTTTTCTAAAAAGTCATCGCTGCAGCTCACCGTTCCGAGCAGCAAACAGACGAATAGAAAAGCAAATTTATAGCTGTATTTCATAATTTTCTTATTTAAAGATTGGGCAAAACCGCTTCTTCCTATAAAATTAAATCGTTTTAGAAAACTGTAAAACGGTTTTGCCGATTAATGACTTAGTTTTGATATTAAGTGTAGTATACCTCAGAATCTGTCACTTTTTTGACAGTTAGAACCTCAAATTAACACCGCCAGTAAAGATTCTTAGCTGCGGATACCCACTTACCCCATTTGTATTGCGCTCTGCACGCTCAGGATCAAAGCCGATGTAATCTGTCGCTGTCAGCAAGTTTGTTCCATTCACGAAAATGCGCAGACTTTCGATGAAGTTGTTTTCAAAAGCAGTAGCTGGCAAGTTGTAACCAATCTGCAAGTTTTTCAAGCGCAAATAGCTGCGATCCGTGACGAACCAAGAATGAGCTACGTTGTAATTAACACCACCTTGTCCGACTCTAATTTTTGGCAATGTTGCATCAGGATTGTCAGGCGTCCATCGATCTCTCCAAATCGTAGCGACACCGCCACTGTTGTTAAAAGGCGCGTAGAAACGAGAAGTCTCAAAAGTTTGCGCATCGCCCACACCTTGAAGGATAGCAGCAATATCAAAGCCTTTGAAATCAAAACCAAGATTCATACCATAAATCCAACGCGGATTATCTTGTCCCAACACAGTTCTATCTTCAATCGTGATCTCACCATCACCATCTAGATCGCGATAGCGCAAATCACCAGGTGTTGCTCCACCAAATGCCGCTTGACTTGGTGCTGCATCTATCTCTTCTTGACTTTGGAAAATACCAATAGCTTCTAGACCAAATAGCGCATTGATTGGCGATCCTCTTTGAATGATAAATGAGCCATCAAAAACACGATCAGCATCACCAGAATTGGCAGGATTGATCGCAATGACCTCACTGTCTACATTGGTAACATTACCACTGATGGAGAAACCAACTGGTCCTATGTTATCTGAATAGCTAACAGACGCTTCCCAACCTCTATTTTCTACTTCTGCTAGGTTGACAGTAGTTGGATTACGCACACCAGTTACACTCGGATTTTCTTGATTAAACAAAATGTCTACCGCATTACGCACGAAGTAATCCGCTTCGATACTGACTTTTCCGAAAATAGCCATATTGACACCCACATTGTATTGAGTCGTTGTCTCCCAACGGATGTCTGGATTGCCCAAAGTCGTTTGTGCCGCTGCTCCTACGATAGTCCCACCAAAGCTGTAAGCAGGTGAAAAAGAAATATTGGCAGCAAAAGGGTAGTTTCCGATATTTTGGTTACCCAATTGTCCCCAAGACGCACGCACTTTCAAAAAGTCGATAATGCTATTATTCGCTAAGAAATCCTCACGCGATACGACCCAGCCTGCTGAGAAAGATGGAAATACACCCCAAGGATTATTAGGTCCAAAACGAGATGAACCGTCGCGACGAATGTTAAATTCAAGCAAGTACTTATCATCAAATACATAATTGACACGTCCAAAGAAAGAGCGCAACGCCCACTCTTCAGCATTACCTGAGTTCGCAGAAGTCTCTGGATTACCAGTTTGTAGCGCAGGCAAAGAGTTGGATGGAATCGCTAAACGAGACGCTTGGAAAGTTCTAAAATTGAAAGTCTCTTGATTGATACCACCGAGTACCGTAAAGGCATGCTGCCCAATAGTTTTCTCATAAGTCGCTTGCAACCAAGAAGTTAAGTTCAGGCTTTGGAAGAAGCGATTTTCTAAACGACGATTTTCTCTCCACACCAATCCCAAGTCACCTGTGCGCCAGTCAAAAGTCTCAAATCGGCGATCAAAAAACTGATCTTCATCCATTTGATAGTTGGCAGCAAATGTTCCACGCACTTTCAAGCCGTCTATGATTTCGTATTCACCATAGAAACTACCTAGAAAGCGATTGTCATTCAAGACTCTATTCAAAGCTTGTGCTTCTGCTAGAATATTTGGCGTTGACAATTCAATGTTGTCTAAGGTACGATCACGATCTGCTAGGCGACCTTGATCGTCGAAAGCAGGAAAGTTAGGTCCTAATCGAGTGGCACGAGCTAGAATACCACCGTCTTGACCGATGTTGTCCAAATCAGATTCCTGACGACTTACATAGAAACTACCACCTATTTTGAAGCGATTGGTGACATCTGTATCTAGATTGATACGGGCGTTGTAACGCTGAGAACCACCTGTGAAGTTGACGATACTTTCTTGATCTAAGTAGCCTAATGAGATATTGAAATTGGTGCTTTCACTACCGCCACGAATGGACAAGTTGTGTTGTTGGATCGCGCCATTTCGGAAGACTTCATCAAACCAATTGGTGTTGGGTCCATTTGCGGTATACTCATCGACCACATCTTGAGGATAAAGCGGCTGATTGCCAGAGTTCATATCCGCCTCGTTTCGGAGATTCATAAATTCTCCAGAGTTCCAGATGTAGTCAGGAATAATAGCTGATTCGGAAGTACCTGCAAAACCATTGTAAACAAAGCTAGGCTTGCTGTTTCTAGAACCACGCTTTGTCGTCACGAGTACAACACCATTGGCAGCACGAGAACCATAGATAGCGGCAGAGGCAGCATCTTTCAAGACCGTAATCGATTCAATATCATTTGGATCAATATTGCCAAAAGGTGCTTCGATACCATCGACTAGAATGAGCGGATTGGCATTATTTAATGTCCCAATTCCTCGAATCCGAATGGTTGCTTCATCTTGTCCAGGCTCACCAGAATTTTGATTGACCCAAACACCGCCTACTTGTCCTTGTAAGGCTTGAGACGCATTCGTAATCGGGCGAGAATCGAGTACTTCGGCGGCGACAACACCGACTGCTCCAGTCAGGTTTTCTCGCTTTTGTGAGCCGTAGCCTGTCACGACTACTTCGCTTAATAGCGCAGCATCTGTTTCCAAAGTGACATCCAAGTTAGTTTGTGTGCCCACTTCGACTTCTTGAGTCGCGTATCCGGTATAGCTAAAGATTAGAATATCACCAGATTCGGCATTGATAGAATAATTGCCGTCGATGTCGGTGACGGTTCCGGTAGATGTTCCCTTAACGAGAACGCTCGCTCCAATCAAGGATATACCGTCCGCATCGGTAATTGTTCCTTGAATTTGCTGTGCAGACAGAGCGACCATACTGAGCAAGACGATGCTCAGTGTGAGTAGCAAAGATTTCATATAGTAAAATTTAGTTTTTGTTTCGTTCCGATGTATCGGACTGCAAATCAAAACTAAGGTAGATAAAATATAGGGTGGGAGAAATTTTATTTGGAGAAAATTTAAAAAAGATAGAAATGTTTGGATGACATAGTTGTTAAACAACCTTTAAAACTAGGCTTAGAAGAACTTAGGAAAAGCGTTTTTGTCTCTTTTATACAGGACATTAATTGTTAAATCAAAACCTACCGCTATGAGAAATTACTTGTTTTTGATGATCGCTTTGATGGCGAGTTTGACGACTTTCCAAGCGCAAGACTTGGCTTACACATTTAACGGAAAAACGACCGCATCTCACGAAAATGATGTGCGTATCCATCTTACATATCTAGCCCCCAATGGATGGGGAATGGGTAAGTATCGACTACAAACGAATCTACAGGAAGAGCCGATTAAAATCTTAAATGACGACTATACGCTTTTGGTGAGCGATCAGGAGAAAATTGCTTTCTTCGAAAATGATAAGGTGAATAATCTGCCGCTAGCTTTGACTTTTGAGCGCGGCAAAGACTACTATTTCCGCATTACCAACTTATTTCCCATTGGTTCTGCGGTAGCTCAGTATGAAGTGGATGAACTGACGGAGCGTGAGTTTCAAATGCAATTGTTCGCCAATGACATCAGCCCAAAACCGATCATTTATGACTTGCGATCAGGAGAAGCCAAGACAGAGCAGTGAGAAAAGAGATGTATTAAAATGCAAAAGCCCGCATTCGAGTGTTGAATGCGGGCTTTTTTATTTTGGATAATGTGAGGCTATGTTGTACTCTTCGACAGCAAAGCGCAAACTACGCCATTGCCACCTTTTCTTTATGATGCTCCAAAATCGGATAATCGATATAGCCTTCTGCGCCCGGCGTGTAAAAAGTATCAGGATTTGGATCGTTCAATTCCTCATCGTGTTTCATGCGAAGTACCAAATCAGGATTGGCGATATACGGTCGCCCGAATGCAATCGCATCGCCTAGATCAGCCTCCAAATCACGTTCTGCTTTTTCTTTGTCGTAGCCACCACACAAGATAATTGTGCCGTCAAATTTTTCACGGATCGACTTTTTGATACTCTGAGGCACATCAGGTGCGCCCATTGGAGAATGGTCAAGCAAGTGGATGTAAGTGATACCGATTTCGTTCAGATGCTTGGCTAAATAGTTGAATGTTTCGTCCACTTCCTTATCGAAACCGACTTCATTCATGACACCATAAGGCGACAAACGAATACCGACATGCTCTTTACCGATAGCAGCAACGACTACGCGAGTGACTTCCAACGCAAATCGACTTCTGTTCTCTACAGAACCGCCATAGCTATCTGTACGATTGTTAGAAGTAGGCGAAATGAATTGTTCGATCAAATACCCGTTTGCAGCATGGAGTTCTACACCATCAAAACCTGCGCGGATCGCCATTTTTGAGGCAGCTGCATATTCTTCTATGGCTACTGCTATGTCGTCTATGCTCATTTCAGTGGGAACGGGGATGTCTAATTCGCCTTTGCCATCGACGTACATTTTGGTGTCTTCTAGTCGGATGGGGGAAGGAGCGACTATCTGTCCGCCAGCTGATAGGTTTTCAGGATGCGTTACACGACCTGAGTGCATCAATTGGACAAATATTTTGCCGCCAGCTTCGTGTACGGCGTCGGTTACTTTTTTCCAAGCTTCTACTTGAGCTTCATTGTAGATGCCTGGGATACGCGCATAACCAGCCCCATTGATGGAAGGGGATGTTCCTTCTGTGATGAGGAGTCCAGCATTGGCGCGCTGAGCGTAGTATTTAATCATGATGTCCGTCGGCACATGGTCGGCATCGGATCTACTTCTGGTCATAGGTGCCATCACTACTCGGTTTTTGAGGTGGAGGCTACCTTTTTTGTATTCACTAAATAATGTCATTTTTCTATTTCTTTAGGTTGAAAAATCGCTAGCAATACCAAATTCA
Source organism: Bacteroidota bacterium (assembly GCA_038749535.1). Taxonomy (GTDB): domain Bacteria; phylum Bacteroidota; class Bacteroidia; order Chitinophagales; family Saprospiraceae; genus JAAUTG01. The sequence goes on along the minus strand of JBCDHX010000056.1, from coordinate 13,207 downwards.
ATCAAGTACTCGGACATAATTCATTTTTGAAATTGGTATGTATTAGATGTGTAGGCAGATAAGGTCTTTGTAGTTGTCAAAGCTTAACAAGCCTACAAATAGAAGGTAAGAGTCGTGCAGTTGTTCATCAATAGGAAGGATGTCAGACAAATTTGTTGTATAGACATCTAATTTTGCAGAAAAGAGAGCGTTTTTAGTTAAGGAAATATCTTCCCTTTTTCATTTTCAAAAAAATCAATGTGCATTTTTTGTCCATCAAAAACACCATACGAGCAGTGGTGTAGCCATTCGCCGATGTTAAAATATTGGCTGCTACCGTTATTGAGTAGATAATGAATGGGGAGATGTCGATGTCCAAAGACGAAATAGTCGATAGGCTGATCGAGTCGTTCTATTTTTCGATTGGCGTAAGCGATCAACCATTCTTTATCTTCACCCAAAAAGTATTCTTCGACCGGATCTTGCGCTCGGCTTCGACGCGACAGAAAGTCTGCCAAGCCTACACCAAAATTGGGATGTAAGCGTGCAAATAGCCACTGACAAAGCCGATTGTTGAATACTTTTTTGATGAGTTTATAGCCGACATCATTCGGACCTAGTCCGTCACCATGTCCGATAAAGAACGTTCTGCCCTCGATCTCCCGGATGATGGGTTGGCGATAAATAGGAATATCTAGCTCTTCTTCCAGATATCGAAACATCCACATATCGTGATTGCCCGTAAAAAAGTAGATAGGAATATGGGCGTCGCGCAACTCTGCTAGCTTACCGAAAAGTCGAATATAGCCTTTGGGTATGACGCGCTTATATTCAAACCAAAAGTCGAAAACGTCGCCTACCAAATAGATCGCCGCTGCATCTGATTTGATCGTATCCAGCCAGCGCACAATTTGTCGTTCGCGTGCGGCACTGCTCAGTTTGCCAGGCACACCCAAATGAAAATCAGAAGCAAAGTAGGTTTTGCGCATGAGTACGTAGTGTCAATGAAAAGCCAAAGTATACCGATGACGGGATAAAAAAGTGAATTTTGAAAAAGGATTTATCCCTATCGGTATCACATTACACGGCGAAAATTGAGTTACAAAAATCACAATTTTACACCGTGTAATGTATACAAAACCTATCGAATATTGATTTTGCCGACCTCACTTTGTAGTGGGATCAATTGACTTTGTGCATTGGACACTTCGATGGTGGTGGGCGTCTCTACAAAAGCGAGTTTGGTGGTTTCGCCTTTTCCACCTATGACTTCAAAGCAAACTTCGTAGACCACACTGCCTTCTTTCAGGCTGATGCCACGTAGCTGTGGATCGTACCATGCTGCTGTCAGTAGCCCATCTGTCTGTTGCTGCGTCCCGAAGTTCTGATCGCTCAGTCCACGTAGCCCAAAGTTCTGTACGCCTCTGTATTTCAGGTGTTTAGGATTCCACTGGAGAGTATACTGCATAGAAACGATACCGTTGAATTGGCGACCATACATCTGGACACACACTTCTTCGCCGACAGTTGTATTGGCTTGATATGTACCCAATACTAAAGCATTTTGAGCGGAAAGAAGTAAAGGTAAACTCGATAAAATAAAGATAAAAAGTACTATTTTTTGCATGCTAATTTCTTGTTTGAATGTCGTAGTCTGAGTTTAATATGGATTTGTTCATCCCACGTCTTTTAAACGGTCATTCCTCCAAATGTTGTGTTATCACAATGTTAGCGTTTTTGTTGTGAATTATGACTCACAATTCATGAAGCTTGTATTTCATTATAAAATACCTTTTCAGTCAAACCCGACCAAGCTTGTGCACGCTGTCGATAAGTTTGAAAAGACGTGTAGACTTTTTTGGCGTACGCATCCTTAGCCGCAAAATCTGCCAAAATATCTCTGGTATAGCCACGTAATGTTTGTAAAACATCCGCCGGAAAAGCACGAATACTCACTTGACTTTCTTTTTCGATAATGGATAGGTATTCTGCATTTCTGGTTTCAAATTCAGAGAGCACCCAAGTATTGACAGTCTCTGCTGCTACTCGGATGATCGCTTGTAGATCTGACGGTAACTCTCCAAATGCTTCCTTATTGACGATCAGCTCTAGCACTGTTCCTGGCTCATGCCAGCCCGGTGTGTAGTAGTATTTGGCGATTTGATGAAAGCCCATTTTGTAATCATGAAATGGCCCAATCCACTCTGTCGCATCCAAAATACCACGTTCCAGACCGGTGTATAACTCACTGCCCGCCAGCAAAACTGGTGTTCCTCCGGCGCGTTCTAGTACCTTGCCTCCCAAACCTGGCATCCGCATTTTGAGTCCTTTGAAGTCGGCGATGCTATTGATTTCGCGATTGAACCAGCCACCCATTTGCACGCCTGTGTTGCCGAAAATGAAAGGAATCAAATTAAAATCAGCATACAAATCTTTCCAAAGCTGCATACCGCCACCTGTGAGCAGCCAAGCATTCATCTGTTGCGCATTCATACCGAAAGGAACAGTGGAAAAGAACTGCGCTGCTGGAACTTTTCCTGCCCAATAGTAGGAAGCGCCACTCCCCATTTCGGCAGCACCATTTCGCACCGCGTCAAAACACTCCAGAGCCGGAACTAATTCTCCACCACCATAAACGCTGATGTCCAAGCGTCCACTTGACATTTCGCGCACTAGATCAGCAAAATAGGTTGCTCCTTCGCCGACGACCGGAAAGTTGGGTGGCCAAGTAGTCACCATTTTCCATTTAAATTGCTGTTGGGAAAGCGTAACGTTGCCATTGATTTGCGCCTGGCTCTCACCGGACAGTACCCGAATCGCAAAAGGAGCAGCTATCGTGCCGAGCGCAATACCTTTGAGGAATTTTTTTCTGGTTGATTTCATGTTGTGCGGTTGTGTCACAGTAATTTTGAGTCAACTCAAAATTAAGAAACCTTTTCGCAAATGAACTACACATTTACTTGATCTTCCTTTTCAAAAATCGTACCATAGATGCACTCACACCTGACCACTCAGCAGCATCCGCAGATAGTGGATGCTGAAATTGCATTCGGCTGGGAACAACTGTTTTGGCAGAACTATGAAATTCAGTAAGCCCTTGGATAGCAGTGAGATGGGCGATATTATTTGGACGAATACCACCTCCTACAAGTATGGTCACTCGCCTTTCTGCGACGTAGATGAGTTCTCGGATTAGTGTTTTTCCATCCACGGCACTTGCTTGCTGTCCCGAAGTCAAAATACGATCGACACCTAGTTCTATGAGTTGCTCCAATGCCACTATCGGGTCAGTACAGCGGTCAAAAGCACGATGAAAAGTGAAGGGTAGGGGAGCCGCAGATTCGATGAGTCGTTTTGTTGCCTCCATATCTATATGACCGTCAGCTCGAAGCGCACCTGCTACGATACCATCCGCACCTAGCTCTTTCGCGACCCGAATGGACTCCAGCATACAAGCGACTTCCAAGCTGTCATAGTGAAAATCGCCCGGTCGTGGTCGGATGAGTACAAAGACCGGAATGTGCAACTGCTGCTTGCATAAGAATATTTTGGCACTGCTAGGTGTGACGCCACCTTGTGCCAAATTTTCGCATAGCTCGATGCGATCTGCACCACCGCTTTGCGCTTGGATGGCGGCAGCGATTGTTTCGCAAGCAATTTCTAAAAGTGCCATGAGAGTAGGAATGGTTTGAAAATCACTTTAGCTTCTAAATGTATTAAGCTGCTTAGCGTCTTGTCTCCTCTTCAGTGTTCTTAAATGCTTCAACGCCATGCCTACTTCTCAAACATCGCATCCACAAAAGCACGCTTATCGAATACTTGCAGTTGGTCGATACCTTCTCCTACGCCGATATAGCGAATCGGCACTTTAAACTGATCGGAGATGCCGATAGCAACACCACCTTTGGCTGTGCCATCCAGTTTGGTCAATGTCAATGCAGTCACATCGGTCGCCTTAGTAAAATGAGTGGCTTGTTCAATGGCATTTTGACCCGTCGTCGCATCCAAAACAAGCATGACCTCATGAGGTGCATCTGGCATGGATTTATCAATAGAGCGTCTGATCTTACTCAATTCCTTCATCAAATTGATCTTGGTATGCAATCGCCCCGCTGTGTCGATAATGACAATATCATGTCCTTCTTCTCTCGCCTTTTTGACGGTTTCATAAGCCACAGCCGCCGGGTCAGTATTCATACCTTTGCTGTAAAAGTCACAACCGACACGATCTGCCCAAATGTTCAGCTGATCGACAGCTGCCGCACGGAAGGTATCCGCCGCTCCTAGTATAACTTTCTTCCCAGCTTGCTTGTATTGATGGGCTAGTTTACCAATCGTCGTTGTCTTTCCCACACCATTCACGCCGACGACCATGATGACGTAGGGTTTTCGGTTGCCACTGAGGATGTCATTATTCCAATTATCGACATTATTTTCGGCGAGGAGCTGGACGATTTCATCTCTGAGGATTTCGTTGAGCTCGGAAGTATTGACGTATTTGTCGCGCGCGACTCGCGCTTCGATTCGGTCGATGATTTTGACGGTCGTTTCTAGGCTCACATCGGATGTGATGAGTACATTTTCTAGCTCATCCAATACTTCTTCATCTACGGTCGACTTGCCGGCAACGGCTTTGGAGAGTTTGTCGAAGAAGGAGGTTTTCGTTTTTTCAAGCCCTTGATCTAGATCTTGCTTTTTTTCTTTATTGAATAGTTTCCCAAAAAAACTCATATATGGTTGTAGTTAAGTTAATGTTGAGTTAGTAGACACTTTTTGCTATCGTACAAAATAAGGTATGACCAACGGCTAAGTTCAATAAAAAAAGGCTTTCCTAGTGGTAGAAAAGCCTTTTTAGACAAAGCGTCATTATTTTTCGATCATTTCTTAGCGAAAAACTCGTCTACTTTATCCTTGTGGATCATTACTTCTTTGTAAGAGTATTTTCCCGTAGTTGGGTTTTTGATGCTTCTGATAACTTTCACGAAATCTCTACCAGAACCAGCATTCGCAGCACGTTGTGCAACCCTTGCGTTTTTGGACACCTTAGCCATGATCGAACTATTTTATTTGTTACAAATAAGAATTGTCAAAATTACTTGATCTCACGATGAACAGTCATCTTCTTCAAGATTGGATTGTACTTTTTAAGCTCTAGTCGCTCAGGTGTGTTCTTTCTATTCTTCTGTGTCACGTAACGAGAAGTACCTGGTCTGCCAGTTTCCTTATGCTCCGTGCATTCTAGTATGACCTGAATTCTATTTCCTTTACTCTTCTTTGCCATGGTAAGCTATATTATAGACAGAGGACTCTGTATCTTAACAATTATTTTCTTTCTTTCAACTCAACACCGTGATCGATGCCTTTTTTCTCCAATTTCTTCAAATAGGCATACAATCCCAATTTGTCAATCGTACGCATCGCACTAGTCGATACTTTCAACTGCACCCACTGATCGGTTTCAGGAATGTAAAAACGCTTCTTCTGAATATTTGGCAAAAAGCGACGCTTCGTTCTGCGATTGGAGTGCGAGACGTTGTTACCTGAAATTGGTCGCTTTCCTGTTAGTTGACAAACTTTAGACATAACTCTTATTATTGGGCAAAAAATAAATTTTCGACTACGAGAACCGAAAATTTTTTTTTGATCGCTTAATCTGTTAGGAATGAAAAAATAATAATCTTTCGATTTGGACTTGCTATTTTCCCGCCATGCAGCGTTAAAAATACTCGCCTTAGCTCTGCTGGGACTGCGTTTTTCGCCTTGCCTGACAGTAAACTAACTGCGTTCTATCTCGACATCTCATTCTTTCTTCATACCATAAAAGTGACTCTGCCAGGGTTCGAACCTGGAACCTCCTGATCCGTAGTCAGGTACTCTATCCAGTTGAGCTACAGAGCCATTTTTCGGACGTTTATTCCAAATTGGACGCAAAAATAGGGTTTTTTAGACAATCACCAAAGCTTTGAATAGTTTTATTTTCGTTTCTGTTCGATTGGTCAAAAGATAAGCTAGGAATCATATTGTTTGAGTTCCCCAGAAGATCAATCCACTAATGACCCAGAGCAGTAGCCACTGTCCTAGTTTCAAGTAGGGTCGAGTAACCATAAATTCATGATTGGTGTAGCTAATAAAGGTGTCGCCAAAAAGATGTCAAAATCTGTGCGTTATCTAGTCGCATTTGATCGCATAGGGATAGCAACCCAATTTTCCGACGTCGTTCATCATACTTTGCCGGAAGGATTGCGTCATCTGTGTGCTTCCAACCAAAGTAACCTAGAGTTGGGTATTTTGCTTTTCCGAATTTCGCCTCAAAATCGCAAATCGTTGCAAAATGCTCATTGTACAGATTACCTAATTTCACTTGGTCAAATAATAAACTATCAACAGATGGATTTGGCTGACTGTAATGGTGAATAAAGATAACGATGGGTGCGCCTGCTGAAAGTCGTTTGCCGTTCAATTTAGGATGCATCTGCTGATCGTCCCAACCGATAAGCTTTTCGCCGGGAAATCCATATTGATGAGTGATGTCAATCATTTTTTCTATTTGTTGGCGATTAAGCGCTTCCCATTCTTTCCCAATTTTTCGTCGTTTCCAGAAAGGCGTCGAGTAATATCGGTCACGCACTTTCTGATCTTCAGTTAAAAACTCATTTATAATTTCTCTTATTTCCCAATTAACCGATTGATTGTATATCGTATGCAGACTATCTGCTTTTTTCTCTAAAGGAGTCCAGAAGGAGGCTTCTTTATAATCAATTAGGTCATTGATGTTACGCAGCTCGTCTATTGAGATTCCTTTCTTCAAAGCGAGCTCTAAAAAATAAGGAAGTTGTATTGAATCTTTAGCTTGAGCAGCTAATTGTATAGCATGCATGACGTCTCGAGCAAATACAAATTCGAATCTCTCAAAGGTGTTGTGATAATACTGAACTGCGCTATCCATTCTACCATCAAGTGCTGCTAATTTGCCTTGATTGAGTTGTTGATAATAAGCAAGATAGTCCTGCTGCCCAAACACAACAGAAGAACACAACAACAATAGTAGTAAGAAGAAGTAATTCATAAGAAATAAGATGTATAGGCGAGTCGATATACAGATAGAATTAAATAGGTGTTCAAAGCTAAATATTGATTTTCTCTAAAAATAGTGAATATTACCTTAACATCTTCCCAACTCTAAGCATACCGAAAAAATATACCTTTGCACTTTTCATCAAACTTATCCGTTTTTTGTCTGATTTGCCCGTCATTGATGTCATCATTCCTGCTTATAACGAAGAACGCTCTATCGGCAATGTGATTCGTGATATTCCAAAAGATTGGGTGCGACATATTTTGGTTTGTAACAATGCGAGCACTGATAAGACCGCAGCGGTGGCGAAAGCAGCAGGCGCGATAGTCCTCGACCAGCCCTTGAAAGGCTACGGCAATGCGTGTCTGAAAGGCATTGAATATTTATCAGCATTGCCGAAGCTGGAGCAGCCGGACATTGTTGTTTTTCTGGATGGCGATTATTCTGACTATCCGCAAGAACTGCCCAATGTGGTGCGCCCTATTTTGGAGCAAAATATGGATATGGTGATCGGTTCGCGAGCGTTGGGTGATTTGGAAAGTGGAGCGATGCAGCCGCAGCAGATTTTTGGGAATTGGCTGGCGACCAACCTCATCAAAATCATCTATAACTACCATTTTACTGATTTAGGTCCGTTTCGCGCTATTCGTTGGGAGTCATTACAAGCGCTTCAAATGGCGGACAAAGATTTTGGCTGGACAGTAGAGATGCAAGTCAAAGCAGCCAAGCAAAAACTACGCTGTACAGAAGTCCCGGTCAACTACCGCAAGCGCATAGGCGTTTCTAAAGTCTCCGGGACGGTCAAAGGAACTTTTATGGCGGGCTACAAGATATTATGGACTATCTTTAAACTGATTTGATTTCTGAGACACTAGACATAAGATATTAGATCGCTTCGCTTTTAGACTTATTCAGCAGTAGTCAACCATCTACGATAGCATCTATTTTCTTTTCTTTAAATACCTAAAAGATCAAAAGCATTGTACTCACTTGAGGCAATTCATTAAACGTAGACATCATGATGCTGGTCGCTTATATTTTTGTGGGCATCTATATCCTGACTTTGACCTACATTACCATATACTGTCTGTTGCAGTTCAATTTGCTGTATCACTATCAGCAACATCATCGCAAGCGAAAGCAACAGCAACAGACAAATGTCCCTGTGACAGATTATCCGTTTGTGACGGTGCAGTTGCCAATCTATAATGAAATGTATGTCATCGAGCGGCTCATAGATCGAGTGGCGGAGTTTGACTACCCAAAAGAGCGATTTGAGATTCATATCTTGGATGACTCTACGGATGAGACAGTCGAGATTGTACAGCGAAAAGTGAAGGAATATCAAGCGAAAGGTTTTCAAATCGAGCAAATCATCCGGACAGATCGAAAGGGATTTAAGGCGGGCGCACTGAAGGCGGCGACTCCTCAAGCCAAAGGTGAATTTATTGCCATTTTCGATGCGGACTTTGTGCCAAGACGTGACTTTTTGAAAAAAACAGTCCCTTACTTTAAAGATGAAAAAGTAGGCGTCGTCCAAACGCGTTGGGTGCATCTAAATGAAGATTATTCTTTGCTGACGAGACTACAAGCAATCCAATTGAACGTTCATTTCACAGTAGAGCAGCAAGGACGCAGCGCAGGTAATTATATGCTTCAATTCAATGGCACAGCAGGTGTCTGGCGACGGCAAACGATAGCAGAAGCTGGTGGCTGGGAGGCAGATACGTTGACAGAGGATTTGGATTTGAGTATACGGGCGCAGTTGAAAGGATGGGAGATTAAATATTTGGAAAAATTTGATTCTCCTGCCGAGTTACCTGCCGATATCAATGGACTGAAATCGCAGCAATTCAGGTGGATGAAAGGCGGTGCAGAGACTGCCAAGAAAATGCTCCCAACTGTCTGGCGATCCAAGTTGTCCTTGCGCCAAAAGTTTCATGCGACCGTTCATTTGCTGTCAAGTTCTATTTTTGTGTTTGTCTTTATCGCCGGGCTTTTCAGTGTGCCTACTTTATTTCTGGTGAGTTTGATCGGCGTTGATACACAAAACTTCGGCTACTTTTTGGCGGGTCTACTTTCGGTTGCTGCTGTCTACTATGTCGCGAATGTACAAGCAGACATCGGCAATCAATCTTTCCTGAAACGCCTCTTCAAATTCATTTTCATTTTTCCGGTCTTCTTGTCGCTTTCTATGGGTCTGTCATTGCACAATACAGTTGCCGTCATTCAAGGCTATTTGGGTAAGAAAACGGCTTTCGTCCGCACACCCAAGTTCAATATTCAAAGCCTAAGCGACAATTTCAAAAAGACCAATTACCGCAACTATCGCATTTCCTGGACGACTATTTTTGAAGGGATTCTTGCCATCTATTTTACTGCGGCGGTTATTTATGGTTTTCAGACGGAGCAGACGGATTTTATTTTGTTTCATCTGTTGTTGGCAGTCGGTTATGGTACGATATTTTTGTATACCTTGAAGCATTTGAGTCCTAAATGAGCTGCTAGCAAATAATAGGTGAAAGGTGAGAGGAGTTCAGCACGTCTTTTATATCACAACACTCAGCTCAATCAATTACACGCCTTCTCAGTTTTTCGGGATTACCAATTTTACCAACAGCAAAGATGCTCAACTACTTACTCGCTTTCTTAATACTGACCGCTGTCACTTACTTAGGCTATGGCGTAGCGCAAGGCGATTTTTGGCAGATGAGTCCCGCTTGGTTGGTGGCATTTTTGAGTTATGGAGTAGTATATGGGCAGAAAACGATTGATCTTCGGTTTTGGCTGGTGGTGGCAGTGCTGTTGCGGCTGATTTTGGTGTTTAGCTTCCCCAATTTATCAGATGATATTTATCGGTTTGTCTGGGATGGAAGATTGATCTTGGAAGGCGTGCATCCTTTTGCGCAGTTGCCGAGCGAATTGATTCAATCCGCGTCTTTGCCCAAAGGGATTACGCCAGAACTATATGCTCAACTCAACTCTCCAAATTACTATACCATCTATCCACCTTTGGCACAACTGGTTTTTCTGGTGAGTACTTGGCTATCACCTGGAAGTGTTTTTGGTACGGCATTAGTGATGAAGGGTATTTTGTTTGTCTTTGAGATCGGGACGATTGTTGTGATGCTTCGCTTGCTGCAAACTTTCCAACTGCCGCCGAAAACTGTTTTGCTTTACGCGCTCAATCCATTGATAATGATAGAGTTAGTGGGTAATCTACATTTTGAAGGCGTGATGATTTTCTTTTTGTTGTTAGCTATTTGGTTGTTGACTAAAGTAGAGGAAAATCGCTACTTTTTCGTGCTGTCTGCTGTTTGCTTTGCGCTGTCTATTGTCGCTAAGCTGCTGCCGCTGATGTTCTTGCCGCTGCTGATTCGACCATTGGGCTGGAGGAAGAGTATCGCTTATCTTGGTATTGTTGGCGCAGTAATTGTGTTATCTTTTTTGCCACTAATAGATGCTGTTTTCATTCAAAATTTGAGTGAAAGTCTGGATCTGTATTTCCGAAAATTTGAGTTCAATGCGAGTGTGTATTACTTGCTGCGAGAAATTGGCTATCTGTGGCGCGGCTACAATTTGATTGCAGTGATCGGTCCGGCGTTGGCGATGATGAGTGGACTGAGTATTTTGGTGTTGAGTTATTTTAGGAAAGCGGATGACTGGCGAATGGTGTTGGAAAGTATGCTATTTGCTATTTCAATTTATTTGCTTTTAACGACAACAGTTCATCCTTGGTACAGCGCGATGCCACTCGCCCTTTGTGTATTTACGCGGTTTCGGTATCCAGTCGTTTGGACGGCTTTGATTTGGCTGACTTATATCAATTACAGTCAAGCTGAGTATCAAGAGCAGCTTTGGATAGTGGTATTGGAATATGGAGTTGTTTTGGGACTTGTAATTTGGGAGTTTTTGAAACACCGAAGAGCACCTAAGTACATTTAAAACTGACGTTATTGACGTTTTGACGTTTAGAAATGTACATCCTCACCTGTAACTTTTCTTGTCACTCATCAGTCTTACAAAGGAGTTTGCATTTGGTCGATCAAAACTTTTCGCTTTTTACGAACATCAATCTGAACGCCGAGTGCAACCTTTACGGTTTTTCGATATCCTTATCAAGAAACCCATTCTTCACGATTCAGACCGTTGTTCAATAGAATTTACCAAAGTGAAAATTCAGTTAAATCTATTGATTTGCCTATTTCGCTAAAGTTGTCTATTGTCTAACATCTAATTTCTAAAGTCTTTTAACATGAAACAACAATCCTTCGTCCTGGTCTTTTTCACCGCTTTATTCATACTTTTCTGCCATACCATCGTCGAAGCCCAATGGGGCACGCGTGGCAATGGAGACGTCACCAAACAAACGCGCAAGGTCAGTAATTTCGATGCCGTCAGTGTAGGTGGTGGTATTGATTTATACATCCGTCAGGGTAGCAGCTACGAGGTGGTCGTCGAGACAGATGAAAACCTACAAGACCTCATACGTACAGAAGTGAGAGGCGATCGTTTGAAAATTTACGTCGAAAAATCCATCTGGCGATCAGAAGAAATGAATGTCTACGTGACGTTGCCTCAGTTGAATGAATTGATGGCGTCCGGTGGCTCAGATGTTTACTCGAAAGGCACGATTCGCTCGGATGAGTTCAAACTGAATGCCAATGGCGGTAGCGATGTTCATCTCGAACTAGACGTCAATACATTGATAGCAAATGCCAGCGGCGGCAGTGATACAGAACTACGTGGCACAGTGGAGCGCATGGAGTTGAGCGCGAGCGGTGGTAGTGACTTTGATGGTCGCGATGTCCAAGTCAATTATGCCAAAATACGTGCTTCGGGCGGCTCAGATTCTTACATCCATGTCAATAAAGAAGTGGATATAGAGGCGAGTGGCGCGAGTGATGTTTACCTATATGGCGATGCCAAAATCATCCATAAGTCGGTTTCCGGTGCATCAGATTTTCACCGTCGGTCGTAGTTGGTCATCTTGTCGTACAAGAAAAAGCCTTTCAGCATAGTTGGTGTTGAAAGGCTTTTTTTATGGCTGTGATGGTTGAATTTGTCTAGTGAACCTAACTTTGTTTTGAATATGTATAATTATTTTTTCACATATTATTAGGAAATTGTATATCTTGGTGGCAAGGTTAAAAAATAGTCATCCAAAGGATTAAGGACAAGTTGTCATCTAAATATTCATTCAACAACCTGTGGTCTCAATAATAGCGCCACAATAATTTCAAAACGACTAACCCAATGCGTAAAAAGCACCTCAGTTTAAACAAATGGCTAGACAGATATCTGAAGCTAAAAAGTAAGATTGAAAAAAGCATCAAAAATGGTAGGTTCTACCAGTTCAACAAACAAAAACAGGTTCATCTCCTAAAAAGACTAAAACGCTATCAGAAGATACTCCAGCGAAAATCCAAATTGGCGACAAAACTAGCTTTGGTCAGTGCAGGCATCGCGCTCGCCACACCTACTATCGGACAAAATTTTACACTGGTCACAGGAAGCGCCAATCCTTTCGTCGATTCTACTATCGACCCGAATGTTCCTTTTGGATTATTAGATGTCGGGACAGACTCCGCACCTACTTTTGTTGATATCGATGGAGACGGTGATTTGGATGCCTTCATAGGTATAGATTTTGGTACGATCAATTACTTTCAAAATGTGGGAGATAGTCTCAATCCTTCCTTCACATTGAATGCTGCTGCCAATCCCTTTTCATCCGTAGATGTGGGTTCTAATGCCAGTATTACCCTTGTAGATATAGATGCTGACGAAGACTTCGATGCTTTCATTGGCGAATCTTCTGGTAACATAAGGTACTACGAAAATGTCGGTAACATCAACACGCCCAATTTTGTACTGATTAGTTCCAGCTTTGCATTCGGTATATCGGATATTGGCTCTTTTGCTGTACCCACTTTTGGGGATATTGATAATGACGGTGACCTAGATTTATTTGTAGGCGAGTCCAATGGCAATGTCAATTACTTTGAAAATATGGTAGTGTCACAAATGCGCACCATGATATCTATCCCAGAGCTTCTGCTGCTCTAAATTGTAATGGGCAAAAAAATACTTCAAAGCACCAATATGATTATCTAGCGATTTAGAGAAAGAGAGCGTTTTTCGTACTAATCT
>JBCDHX010000055.1:0-32808 GCA_038749535.1 Bacteroidota bacterium | reverse complement strand
TTTCTAGACCTTTTGATTCGTTTTGGGGTAATGCCAAAATGAATAGCCCGTCGTCTTTGCCTGTCCCGACTCTCGGGGAGACAAATACCATGCTCATGTCGCTGAAAAATTGAATCATTTGATAAATCAAAGAGCAAAAAGGAATTTGATGCGTTTGCCCTGCCAAACTATTTGCTTAGTCTGAGTTCAATAAAAAATCTATATTTTAGGTGTTGAGAAATAGTTGAAAGGCTACTATTTATAATACGTTTCCATTTCACCTATTTCTCAACAATATAGATTTGTTTATTTCACGTTTCTTACCTTTGCATCTTCGTTTCAATCAAAACTATTGTCCTCCTCATGAGCGAGTTAATCAAGCACGAATGTGGTATTGCGGTCGTCCGATTGCTGAAGCCATTAGCCTTCTACCAAGAAAAATACGGTACGGCTTTATATGGAATGAATAAACTGCGGTTGCTCATGAAGAAGCAGCGCAATCGCGGTCAAGACGGTGCAGGTCTGGCGACCATCAAATTGGATATGTTGCCCGGCACAGAATACATGAACCGCGCTCGCCGAAATGGACCCAATTACCTCGACAAAATATTCAACGACGTCTACAAGAACTTCAAAAAAGTCTCTAAAGAGCAAATGCAATCGGCGGATTGGTTGAAAGCAAATAAGCCATTCACAGGCGAGTTATTGCTGGGGCATTTGCGCTACGGCACCCATGGTTTGAATGCCAAAGAAAACTGCCATCCATTCATCCGAAAAAACAATTGGATTTCTCGCAATTTGATTCTTGCCGGCAACTTCAACCTCACCAATGTAGATGAATTATTCGCAGAACTCGTCCGCCTCGGTCAATGTCCACGAGAGAAGTCAGATACCGTCACCGTCTTAGAGAAATTTGGTCATTTTTTGGACAATGAAATCGACCGTCTTCATGCTTGGTACAAACCCGATGGTCATAGTAATGCAGAGATCAACGAGTTCATTTTCAAAGACTTAGATATACAAAGAATGCTAGAGCGTGCTAGCAAGGGATTCGATGGTGGCTATGTGATGGCGGGACTTATCGGGCATGGCGATGCCTTCGTGATGCGTGATCCCAATGCGATACGTCCGGCATTTTATTACGAAGATGATGAAGTAGTCGTGGCTGCTTCTGAGCGTCCGGCGATACAGACAACCTTCAATGTACACATCGATGATGTCAGAGAACTAAAGGGCGGACACGCTTTGATTTTTAAAAAAGATGGTCGCGTGAGCGAAGTGCCATTCACTGAACCAAAGGAGCGGACAGCTTGCTCTTTTGAGCGGGTTTATTTCTCGCGAGGAACAGATCGCGATATTTACTTGGAGCGAAAAGAGCTAGGGCGTCGGTTGACCGATCAGGTCTTGAATGCAGTCGATTATGACTTTGATAATACGGTCTTTTCTTTCATTCCGAATACAGCAGAAACAGCATTTTTGGGCTTGCAAGAAGGCATAGAACAGAAGCTGAATGAGTGGAAAGAGAAGCGACTGTCAGAAATTGATTTTTCAGATAAAGAAAAAGTACATAAAATCATCAGTCAGCGCATTCGGGTGGAAAAACTGGTCGTCAAAGACGAGAAACTCCGTACGTTCATCGCCGATGATGACTCACGCAGCGATCTCGTTTCTCACGTCTATGATGTCACCTACGGCATCGTCAACAATGAAGTAGACACCCTCGTTTTGCTGGATGACTCTATCGTGCGTGGAACAACATTGCAAAATAGCATCCTCAAAATCGTATCACGCTTGCGTCCCAAAAAGATCATCATTGTTTCTTCTGCGCCACAAATTCGCTATCCAGACTGCTACGGCATAGATATGTCCAAAATGCACAACTTTGCTGCTTTCAAAGCACTCATCGCACTACTAGAAGAAAATGGCAAAAGCTACTTGCTAGATGAAGTCTACGAAAAATGTAAAGCACAACTGCGTCTGCCTGTCGAGGACATGGTGAACGAAGTCAAAATCCTGTACGATCAATTCAGTTACGAAGAAGTATCTGCCAAAATTGCGGAGATCGTGACACCAGAAGATCTAGTGCCGGAGGTGGAGGTCATCTATCAGACCATCGACGGACTCCGGCAGTCTTGCCCCAATAACAACGGCGATTGGTACTTCTCCGGCAACTACCCTACACCAGGCGGTCGCCGCATCGCCAATCAAGCATTTGTCTACTTTATGGAGCGAAAGGATGTGCGAGCGTATGCGTGATTGAAGCAGCATAAAAAAGCGCAACTTTGGATTCAAAGTCGCGCTTTCACTTCAAAATCTCTTGTGGAAGACCACTAAAGTCATACGCTACTTCTTCTCCTCTGCTTCTATCTTTGCCGTCCGCGCTTTATGCTTTTCTACATCCCAGGTCATGTCCCAATATTTGATATAGTCTTCTATTGTTCCCAAACCGACAGCCGCTCTACGTTCATTGACTTTTTCTGGTGCTACGAGTGGCGAGACAAAATATTCACCAGTTTCCGGATCTCTACCGATTTGGCTACCGTAAATCTGTCGGTTTCCTTGTCTTAGTGCGACTCGATCTTCCAGCAACGCCAAACTACTCGCACGCGCATTGCCTTGCTCCACTGCTTCTCGCATCATGGGTAGATATTTGACTTGTGTCTCTAAATCTGCGTGTTGGATGACCAGAAATAGGGTGCTGTTGCCACGATTGCCGATGACATCCGCACCTAGCCAGCCTCGCTCATCCAAGATTTGAGTGACAGCGATCAGATTGACAGAATCTGTTGCATCGATTAGTTCTCAATGCGCTTTCATTTCATCCGACTCTCGACCGTATTTTTCTTCTATTTCACCGAGTTGCTTTCGATAACTTTGATCGAGTTGATAGATGCTGTCCAGCTGAGTGACGAGCGGCATATCCAAGTTCTTTTCGTACTCAGTCTTATTCGCTTTTACGATGTCGATCAATGCTGACCAACGATCCAATGAGTGCAGGCTATTGAGGTCAGGGTCGGTCGTGATATGTGCTAAATTTTTGTATTGAATCCTCGGATTTTCTGCCAGATAAAATAGATGGTAGAAAGAGCTGTCTGCCTGATCGGATAAAGCATAAGAGCAAGCCGCATTGTATCGATCATTTGGGGAGGCTTTTCCTTGCATTTGATCGAATGCCTCTTTGTAAGTGGCTGCCGATTGTTTGTAATTATCCGCTTCGTACAATTGCCAGGCTTCTTGTACGTATTCAGAATATTTTTCTTGATTTTGGCAGACTGCTATTTGGACAGTCAGCAGATAGGCGAACAATAGTGTTAACTTCATAGCGATTTCGTTTTGAATGTTTAAATGTGAATAACATAATAACGAATGCCATGAAATAATAGTGCGTAGCTGTTTTCTCTAAAATATGTAAATTGTAGATTAGCTAAATAATCAACCCATCATAAGCCAACTGCATTCCCTGCGGCAGTGTCGGCTGCACATCAATATGCTTTCCCATTCTGTGCGCGATGTGCATAAAGTAAGTACTTGTTGCACCTATTTTTTCCGCCCAAATGATCGCCTCTTCCAGCGTCAGATGAGAGTGATGTTGACGATGATGCAACGCGCTGATGATGAGTGTATTGATATCGTTTAGTTTTGAAAACTCTACTTCATCAATAGATTTGAAATCGGTGAGATAAGCCAAATTATTGATGCGAAAACCGATGACCGGGATTCGTCCATGCCAGTACTGAATCGGTACAATTGAGATGCCATTGAGCACAATAGGTTGATCGATGTCTATTTCGCGCAACTCTACGCGCGGCACACCGGGATACAACTGCTCTTCGAATAGATAAGAAAATCGCTGACGCAAGACTTTGATTACTCTCGGAGAGGCATAGACCGGAATTTGTTCGCCCTGCAAAAAATTAAACGCTCGGATTTCATCCAAACCAATAATGTGATCGTTATGCTCATGTGTGAGCAAGACCGCATCTATACGCTGAATATTGGCGCGTAGCATCTGTTGTCGAAAATCGGGACCTATATCAATCAGAATATTAACGCCTTCGACTTCCACAAAAAGTGAGGATCGTAGTCTGTGATCACGAGGATCATCTGATTGACAGACTTCGCAGTTGCAGCCGATGAGTGGTGTTCCAGTGGAGGTACCTGTGCCTAGGAAGGTGATGTTCATATGGTGAAAGGTAGAGAATATGTGCAACAAAAATACTGTTGTCACACTTTAATCAGGGCAAACGCATCAAATTCCTTTTTGCTCTTTGATTTATCAAATGATTCAATTTTTCAGCGACATGAGCATGGTATTTGTCTCTCCGAGAGTCGGGACAGGCAAAGCCGACGGGCTATTCATTTTGGCATTGCCCCAAAACGAATCAAAAGGTCTAGAAATGGCAAACTCCTCCGTCGAACCTTCCCTTTCGCCATCCGCCACCCAAGTAAAACGTGTTCCACACTTGCTCCATACGACAACTATTGCTTATCATACTTTTGATGCGTTTGCCCTACACTTTAATTTTGAACTCAATTCAATCTATTATGCGCTTTTGTTTATTGCTTACTATCTCTTTTCTCTCACAATTTCTCACCGCTCAAGAACTCACCCAAATCGAAATTATACGTGACGAATGGGGTGTGCCGCACATCTACGCGCCTACGGACGAAGAAGTCTGCTATGGATTAGCTTGGGCGCAGTGTGAGGACGATTTCAAAACGGTGCAAGAGCAAATGCTAGCCGTGCAAAGTCGCTATGGAGAGGTCGCCGGGAAAGATGGCATAGTGGTCGATTTTGCTGTCCAATTTTTAGGTCTACGGGAAGTAGTGGAAGCGAATTACGATCAACTCAGTCCCAGAATCAAACGAATGTTACAAGCCTATGCCGATGGTGTCAGAAACTATGCAGCGACTCACCCCAAAGAAGTTTTGCTCAAAGGAAGCGGCTTCAAGGTGAGTGCACACGATTTAGTAGTCGGATATATGCTAGGCGTGACGCAACTAACGAATACGACAAAAGACTTGCTCGCTATCTTGAATGAAGAGCTGCCGCTGCCGAATGACGATCTATCCAAAGGCTCAAATGCTATTGCGATCAGTAGCGAGAAAACGATAAGTGGAGAGACTTTTCTAGCCATCAATTCTCATCAGCCGATGGAAGGCTGGTATTCTTGGTACGAAGCGCACTTGGGTAGCGACGAAGGCTGGAATATATTAGGCGGTACATTTCCCGGTGGCATCACCATCTTTCACGGCACAAATGAACATCTAGGTTGGGCACATACGGTCAATCATGCTGACTTTTCTGACATTTTTGAGCTGGAAATGCACCCGACGGAGGAACTAAACTATGCTTTCGACGGCGAATGGCTACCACTGGAAGGGAAGAAATACAAAGCCAAATTGAAGTTGGGATTCTTGAAAATACCGATCAGTCGTACTATTTATCAAAGCAAATTTGGACCAACTTTTGAAAGTAAAGATGGTAAATACTATGCGCTGCGATTCGTATCCGGTCTGGAAATCGGAGCAGTCGAGCAGTGGTATGCTATGAATCGTGCGACCAATCTCGATGAATTCAAAACGGCTCTCCGACAACAAGGACTCGTCTGTACCAACATCGTCTATGCCGATGCCGCTCACAATATTTATTACATCAGCAACGGCAAACTGCCGGAGCGCAATAGCGATTTTGATTGGACAAAAGTAGTACCTGCTACTGCTGAGACGCTTTGGGCGGATTATTTACCGATTGATAGTTTGCCGCAAGTCCTCAATCCGCCATCAGGTTACATCTTCAACACCAATCACACCCCTTTCAATGCCACTGCTAAGGCGGATAATGCTTCAGAAACTACCCTCAACAAAACAATGGGCTACCAGCCTAAGGGCATAGAAAACAACCGCAGTCAACGCTTTGCAGAACGTATTGCGCAGTACGAAAAACTCTCTTGGGATGACTTCAAAAGCATCAAATTTGATCGTACCTATCCGCAGACTTTGCAGACCACAGATATGCAAAATCTAGAATTGCTGCTACAACTCGACCCAAATGACCATCCCGATATAGCCGATGCTATTCGACTGCTCAATACTTGGAATCGAAAAACAGAACTCGACAACACAATGGCTGCCCTTTTCATCCAAACGGTCGCTCAACTCTACGGTAATCTCAGCGAAGCCAATCATCTAAAACGTGGCGGCAAGATCACCACCGAAGATGCTACAACGGCTATCCGAGCCGCCAAAAAGCAATTGCTGAAAGATTATGACACGATTGAATTGCCGCTGGGAGAGATGCAAAAACACATACGTGGAGATACCGATTTACCATTAGCCGGAGGGCCAGATGTATTGGCATCTATCTATGGTCAACGACAGAAAAATGGCGAGTGGAAAGCAGTTGCTGGAGATTGCTACATTCAGTTGGTGAGCTATGGAGCAGCAGGTATCAAAATCGAATCCATTAATGTTTACGGCGCTTCCGCTAAACCGGACAGCCCACACTTCACCGATCAGATGCAGCCTTTCGCAGATCAAAAGTTGAAACCGATGACACTAGATTGGGGAAAGGTGAGAGCCAATGCGGTCAAGATATATCATCCTCTGAAAGTTGATTGATCGTCCTTGAGATTACTTTGGTCTAAATAATGCAACCACTTCTACCATACTGCATTATCCTTACGAGATAAAAGCAATATCATGTTAGACGTACAGCAATTGACGAAAACCTATCGCTCCGGCAGAAAAGCTTTGACTGTTTTGGATGATGTGAGTTTTTCGGTAGCAGCAGGTGACACTTTTTCTATCGTCGGTCCTTCAGGAAGTGGCAAGACAACTTTGCTGGGTTTGTGCGCCGGACTGGATAGTGCAACCTCAGGCTCTATCCGACTTGCCGATCAGCCTTTGGAGAAACTCAATGAAGATGAGCGCGCCGCTCTGCGCAACCAAGCGGTAGGCTTTGTCTTTCAAAATTTTCAATTGCTGCCGACACTCACCGCACTCGAAAATGTGATGGTGCCGCTAGAACTCCGCCGCGAGCGAGGGGCAGAAAAAGCCGCCAAAGAACTGCTAGAAAAAGTAGGTTTGGGCAAAAGGATGAATCACTATCCAACTCAGCTTTCTGGTGGCGAGCAGCAACGCGTCTCCATAGCCCGTGCCTTCTCCAATCGCCCAAAAATTCTCTTCGCTGACGAACCAACAGGCAACTTAGATGAAGAAACCGGACAAACCATAGAATCGCTTCTTTTTGAACTCAATCAAGCTGCCGGAACGACGCTGGTCATGGTGACGCACGATTTGGATTTGGCGGGTAAAACAAACCGTCTATTGAAACTGAAAGGAGGAAAGATTGTGGAGCTGCGGTAGTCCTAGATCTAATATCAGACACAAATTTGATAGACTTTTCTGGACTTCCAATGGCTAAGTGCTTACCTTTGCAATGTGAAAAGAATACTACCCATATCACTGATTGTTTTGATCGCGCTGCAAGCGTTTGGTCTGGGTTTGTTGTATACTTTTTATGCGGTACAGAAAGATTTCGTCACTGAAAGCTACTGCGTCAATGTAGAGCGCGTAGAAATGCTCTGCTCTGGTAAATGCTATATCGCAGAGGTCGCTCAAAGCATACAATCCGGCAACGAAAATACACCTGATTCGACGCCTACTTCACTTTCTGTACAACTGTCCTCTTATTTGGTGCAATCTGTTTCCGTGTTACCTAAAATTGAGCTTCAAAGCCATATTCAACCAAATACAGCACCATTTTTCCTAGATCGGCTGTCCAGTCGATCTGTTTTTCAACCACCAGAAGTTGTTATCTAATTAACTGATAGCCAATTTTTTATCCTGATCGAACTGTGAATGAAACACATTCACAATGGCTATCTCTGTCCTGTAAATTTTTCCTGATTGTTTATGAAATGAGGTCTGCAACTGCTTTCTCATAGGAGTAGTTGCCTGTCCTCTTTATTCAACCCGCTTTTTAAAATGAAACAACTACAACTGACGCTGGTCGGTTTGCTGTTGTTGGTCACTTCTGCTACTGCTTGTGATGTCTGCGGCTGTAATATCAGCAACAACGGCACTGGCATACTTGCTGCCTATCGTTACAATACGATTGGGATGCGATGGTACAACAACATCTTCCAGCAATCACCAGACTACGGCAACACCAAAGACTATTTCCAAACGCTTGAATTTGCTGCTCAATTTCACCCAACTGATCGGCTGAGACTCTCTATTTTTCAACCCATCAAATGGCATCAGCAATTTGGTGAAAACGAGGTACAAGATGCAAGTCTATTCGGACTGGGCGACACCCGTTTGATGGCAAATTATGCCCTATTACAAAATGTGCGTGTTGTGGGTGCAAGTACTTTGTACTGGGAAGTAGGCGGCGGGATGAAACTGCCGACTGGAGCGTATGATGATCGTATACATCTGCGCGATTTGCCTGAAAATTTCAATATCGGCAATGCTAGCTGGGGCTATATCGCTCAGTCAACTTTGGTCTACAACACCTTGGATGTTGGGCTGGTCTTAAATGGTAGCTATCAGCATCATCAAGCGGCGCGGACGGACTATCAGTTTGGCGATCAACTCACTGCCAATGTGATGGTCTTTGCTCAAAAGTCATTTACTAAAAAATGGCGAACTGTTCCATTTGGCGGCATTTACTATGAGCAAGTCCAAGTCGATCGACTGTACAATGATCGTGCTGCTCACGGCACCGGCGGCAAAGGTTGGTTTGCGTCTACGGGCGTCAATTTTATCTTCGATCAGTGGCTCGTTAGCGCGACCTACACGCATCCATTTCAGCAAAGCTATACAGACGACGAAATGATCGCGAAGCCTAGAATGGCGGTGGAATTGAATTATGTCTTTTGAGCAGTTAGCTATAAGCTTTTAGCCATTAGCTGTTCAGCAAAAAATTGTACTGTAACGATAGCAGCGTAAAGAAGACTTCAACTGCTATTAGCTATAACTTTTATCATCACATTGGTTAGTCACTTGTCTTTTGGTCATGGCTTTTTCTCAATTAAGCATAGAGTATAGACATTCAGCTTACTGTGAAATAGCTAACTGCTAAAAGCTGGCAGCTAACCGCTAATTACTTCTCATGAAGAAATCATTTTTGTTTTTATTACTCCTCGGTGGTCTATTCTTCACTTCTTGTGAAGAAGAGACGACCGGCGAAGTACTCGATTTACCTGGCGAACTAGAGCTGGAATTTGATAACATTGCATTGATAGATGGCATTCAGCGGCAAATCGAATTGAAGGAAGCCGGAAGTACCGAATACAACTATACCAATGGTATGGGACAGGACTTCAACTTGACTTTTTTGAAGTACTACATCAGCGACATCGTGCTGGAAGGCGACGATAAATTGTACTACGAAGTACCGACGAATGTCACTGCCACAAGCGCAGAAGGTTATTATTTGATTGACGAAGCTATAGTGGCTTCTCAGTTGGTTCGTTTGGAGGATGTGCCTGCCGGACGCTATAACAAGATTAGCTTTACAGTAGGTGTAGAGGAAGAAGGTGTGATGGAAGGAGCAGCCGGAGGTGTGCTTGATCCTAGCACAAGCGGTATGTTTTGGAACTGGAATGCTGGATATGTTGCGCTGAAAATCGAAGGACAATCACCAGTTTCGCCGGGCGGTGCATTTGGAAATAGCATCACGCCGGAGGACGAAAATGGCATCGTTTTTCATGTCGGTGGCTGGAAGGAAGTAGAAGATACGCCTTTCATCAACAACAATCAACGCATCACTCTGGATTTTGATACAGAAGCTGTCGTGGAGCAAAAAGAGCGTCCACACGTTCATTTGGTCATGGATGTCTTGAAAATATTCGAAGGCGACAATATGATCGACTTTACTGGAAATGTCAATATGCACAAGCCTAGCGATGCCAAACCATTGGCAAATAACATAGCCAAAGCTTTTGCTTTTGATCATATCCATCAGTAGCCAATTCAGTGAGCAATAGCTTGTCCCGAGAATCGGGAAGCAATGAGCCATTTCAGCGACAAACTGGTTTATGGTAAAATGAGCTTAGTTATTGTCTCAACTGCTTGATACATAGGTGTATAGATTACACGGTTTCTCAATGGGTTTCTATGTTTTCTATACGCCTATTTTGAAATCCGAAATCAA
Organism: Bacteroidota bacterium; assembly: GCA_038749535.1. Lineage (GTDB taxonomy): Bacteria > Bacteroidota > Bacteroidia > Chitinophagales > Saprospiraceae > JAAUTG01. The sequence continues at coordinate 22,664 of JBCDHX010000055.1, read as the reverse complement.
AAAAATCTTTATGTTACGCTTCTTATTTCTCTGTTCCCTCCTTTTGTTAGTGCTGACTGCCTGCCAAAAAGAAGAAGTCATCCAAAACAGCGACTACATATTCGTAAAACCGTCGCACTTTCCAGAGCCGACCTATAGTTTTGACAACAATCCGGTGACGGAAGCAGGATTTGAGTTGGGCAAACAACTTTTCAACGATCCTCGACTATCGCGAGACAATTCGGTTGCCTGCTCCAACTGTCATGTCAAAGCTATAGCTTTCGCTGATCCACAGCATCGTCTGAGCGTAGGGATCGACAATCGAGTAGGGAAACGAAACTCACCGCCTATTCAGAATCTAGCCTTTCGGGAAACGTTCTTTTGGGACGGCGGTGTGGCACATTTGGATTTTGTACCGCCCAATGCCATTGAAAATCCGGTAGAAATGGACGACCAATTGTCTACTGTCGTACAAAAGCTGAATCAACGAGACAGCTATATTCAAGCATTTCGAGCTGCATTTGGTGAAATTGATTCTATCAATACACCTCTGCTGTTGCACGCACTTTCGCAGTATATGAATATGTTGATTTCAGCAGACTCACCTTACGATCAGTATGTGACCGGAAAAGGAACGCTGAGCGATGATGCGTTGGCTGGACAATTGCTATTCAAGCAAAAATGTGCAACTTGTCATAAAGGTGTTTTATTTACCAATCAAGATTTTGCCAACAATGGACTGGATAGCGTTTTCAAAGATTTAGGCAGGAGTTTAATATCAGAATGGTCGGGTGATGATGGCAAATTTAAAGTCCCCAGTTTGCGCAATGTGGAACTTACGCGTCCTTACATGCATGATGGTCGATTTGAGACTTTAGCGGAAGTGTTGGCACACTACAATAGTGGCGTCAAAGCATCTGCGACTTTAGCTCCACAGTTGCAACAAGATGGTAAACTAGGTATCCCGATGACCCAAGAGGAACAAGACCTGATTATCGAATTTTTGTATACTTTGACAGACCGAAACTTCGTTTCTAATCCTTTGTTCTAGTAGCAATGGTTTAACTTCAACACCTCATCTTTCACACTTCGTCATCCAACAGCACACACCTTTTACGCAACCCCTGTTTTGGCTTTCCGTATCATAAGGAAATACGGCGATAGAAAAGCCTATATTTGAATAGTTTGACAGAAGAAATTTCTGTTCCCCTAGAGCTTGTTTGGAACGCATGAAAACGCGAAACGTATGGATCGGACTATCGGCATGGCTTGTCGTGGCATTGGTTGCTTTGACCAAGCCGATCTCTTTGTGTGCTCAACAGCAAGCTCCACGCATTGATTACTACTACATTTTAGATCAGGTCGAGCAAGGATTGCAAGTGGGCGACCCGATGTCCTTGCGCAATGCAGCCTTACTCTTAGATAAAGTATCTGTCAAGGCTCAAGCTTTAGCATTGCTTGACAAATACACCTTGTTCACGCCGCGTGAGTTTCGGTTTTCGGAGTACACCACCAAACGCAATTTCCTCAATTTTTTCTATCGCTATCAAGATCAGTTGCAGTATTCGCTACCGATGAAAGCGTTTTACATCACACCGCTAGAAGATAGACCACTACTCTATCAAGTGGAACTCATGGACGATGGGCAACTGAATGATGCGGCGACACGACTCAAAGCCTACATTGATCTGTACGAAAAAGCAATGCTGCGTGAGGATATTCTAAGTGCCGAAACACAGATCGAGCGCATCGGGGAAATCGGTAGTGTGGAAGCCAATGATTATTTGTTGCAATTGATCGCCGAGAAGTCTTTTCGTAGACGCTACGCCAAATTGACGCTTGCAGTCGTTAAAGAATTATCGAATTACAGAAACGAAGAAACACTTCGTCGTCTCGTACGACTGTCTTCAGAAAAAGCTGTACCGCCCTTTGCGCTATTGAATCAGCTTGCCAAACTCACCAATGTCAAAGTCAACAGTCCCAACAACATCAATCGCTACACACAACTGCTAGATAGTTTAGGCAGCATCAACACTATTCGACAATTTGGCTACGATCAGCATTTTCCATTTCGTCCATTGTACTTCACAGATACGGTCGCTTATCTGGGAAAAGTACTTTACGCTTCGGATACCTTGCCACAGGTACAACAGAATGTATTGGGTGATCTGATGCGCTCCGATGACCCACGCTCGCTTTATCATTTGGCGATGAAAGCGTATAGAATTGCTGCACGAAAAGAGAAAAGTGAACTTGTACCGCAAGAATTATACAGACAATTGCAATCACGTCTGGCGGCTCGTGTCTTGATTGCAGATCGAAATGGTACATACATCGCAGAACCCGACTGGCGACGCGACCCGACAGCCGTCCTCAATTTTGCGCACTACTGGGTCGCACACTATGAAGATTTTGAGTGGGATCCTTATCGACAAAAGTTCATCAATCAAACGATTTCTTCCACTTTAGGTAAACTTTACAAACGCTACATTCAGCAACTCAATTCGACCAATGACTCTGTTGCTTGGCAGGCTTATTTGGCATTGACGGAAGGTGAGCCACGCGAAGTCAGGCAGTTGACTGAGCTATTTCGTCCGGTCCTGAACAATCAGCACGCGACGCTGCCGCCTATTCAGTATGCTTATTTGGAGCGTATCGCTGAGCTGACCGATTTTTGTCGCCGCAACAATGTTTTCTATCAACCAAAAGGGCAAATTAAGACTGTCATTGACCGACTGTATGAGCAACTACCGCCGCATGATCGCTATCGGCTGGAGAAGGAACTGGATGCTTTGGTACAGCTCAATGACTTGACGGCTTTGGAGTATCAGGTGCTGTTGTATGCGGCATCTCGCCCCATGACTTACTCTTTGTCTTGGGTTATTGATCGTGCGTACACTCGACATTGGGACGATATTTTCAGCGATGATGAGGAGTTGAGATTGTACTTAAAGAAAGCGTATCTGTTTAGAAGAATCGGGACAGACGGCGTTTGTAATTTGTATACCAATAAGCTGGATTTATCTTCTGATCGCGTCAAAAATAGGCTGAGTAAGTTGCTAGCATTAGAAACGGATGGTGATATTGTGCAGCAGATAGAGCAGTTGTTGCTGGAACGTGAGGAAGTGCAGTTGTACACTTGGCGAGATCTAAAAGATAAAGAATTTGATCTTCGACTTCTCCCCAAACCGGACAAAACAGAACTACCTGCCATTTTTAGCACCATCAATGAAACGTTGGAAGAGCGGACACGACTGAAATACATTTTCTATTTGAGTCTATACCCAAGTGTCGATCAAACACCTTTTTTGATAAAGCTACTAGAAGATAGAAGGATGGTCAGAGAGGCGATCTCATTGCTCGAATTGATCTACTCTTATGACTTTAACAATCAGCTGGGTAGCCCAAAGGACAATTGGCTCATCTATTGGGAAAACTATCAAAAAAGCTACAAAAACTGGGGTGAGCAGTTTATCGAGCGGCGGCTACAAGAGTTGCGACGTAGCGATCATCTGTCTATCTATGACATCAATGCCATCACAACTTCGCCCTACTACAAGCCGCTTTATCGAAATATTGTACTAGATGTTATAGATCAGGTGCAGCCGGTGCGCAATCTGCGGCGACTCAAAATCAATCCTGCCCTGAGTACAGCTCGGGAGCTGCGATATATAAAAGATGTAGAATTTAGTACACGCGATCTGCTGGATGTACTCCGTATCGTGGACATCGACGACAACCAAAAGCTGTTTGAGTTTTTCTTAGATCAGGCGGATTATTTCGAGTCACCGGAGCGAGTCGGTTTCTTAGTCAGTTTGATCGAGACAGACTGGTTCGATCAATTTTTAGGTGACCCAAAAACATTCATTCCTGTAAAAAAACTCGCTCAACTTAGAAAGGACATAGATCGGTACAGCATCAATAAAAAAGTGCTGGAGCGCGATCAACAGCGCGCGACTTTGGCATTGGCGAAGCTGGCTGCTGATGAATACAAACAACTCGATCTCCGACTGGCGATTTCTTTTGAAATGAAGGAACAAAACAGCGTGACAGTCAAAGATCTAGCTATATTTCAAGAACTAGCATTGCGAGAAGCGACATTTGATGAGCTCTCCATCATCGTCAATAATTGGCGAAATTTAAGCCCCGCAGTCGACTACAATGTCATCCACGAACGCTTTGGTTTACCTGTCTTTGGACTATCGGACCCTACGACTTTATACGAGTTGTCTCAAAACATTCAGACAATGGATGACGATCAGTTGTATCGCCATTATTTGCGCAGCTTTGGTGTTGATTTTGAAACGGATCGAGGTCGATTGGATTTTCAAAAAATCTATGAATTGTTAAAATATGGAGTCGTTTATCCATTTGTAGAGAGCGATCAGCCGCGCAACTACTATGTTAATGGACTGATCCGAGTTTTGGAGTTATATTTTGAGGACACACTAGGGTTCAATGACTACTTTGAAGAAGAAGAGCAACTCAATAGTCACTCTATTCGTGCTTATCGATGGATGCTTTATTTGGCAGAAAATACAACGGCTAGAGAGAAAGCCAATACACCACCTTCTTTTGCTTACTACTATTTGCAATCGCCTTCTAGTTAGGAGGAGTCAGAGGTGATACGCGATGGGTGATGCGAAAGAAGGCGATCAAACAAACTTTGCTTGTTTTTCCTTTCTTTGGTGAGTGTAGAAGGGAATCAGACCCACGAAAATGATTAGATTCCAAACGTCTGGCATCCGATTAACATTTATCATTTGGCATTTTATATTTTGCATTCATTTACCGACACTCAAAAGTAAGACGTGAATAGTTTCAAATGTATTAACTTTGTTAATCTCACAACGCCCTTCAATCAATCACCATTATGAAGAAAATCATCTTTAGTTTTTGTTGCTGTTGTTTACTTCTTTTGACAACTCAAGCTCAGGCGCAACGCGAAGATCGTTCCAGTCGTGGCTTGAATGATCGTATCTGGATCGGTAGCACTTTCATCCTCCCCAATTTTTTCAACTTCGGTGGACAAAGCAACTTTTTTCTGGGACTAACACCACAAGTTGGCATTCGTATTTTTGATGATATGCCTGGCTTTTCTGTGGGACCTCGTGCTGGCATTACCTACTCCAATCGACGACTCGTCAATCCACGCACAGGGCAAGTCGAGTCCTTACAACCTATCTCCTACTCCGTCGGCGCATTTGCTCGTCAAAAAGTCTTGCGACAGTTTTTTGCGCAGGCGGAAATAGAACTGGAAAGTGCTGCCTTTGCTGACCCGAATGCTTTTGAAGTCGTACGTGAGCAGCGGCAAAATTACTATCTAGGAGCAGGCTATAATAGCGGCGGACGCATTGGTTATGAAATGATGATCTTATACAACTTCAATCATCCTACCAATTCCTTGAATACACCATTTGATCTACGCGTTGGATTCACCTATCAGTTTTAAAACCTTTAGACAATGAACATTGGAAAAATCATTGCAGAGTTGCTTTTTGAATATGATACGGTGGTGCTACCGGGTCTAGGTGGCTTTAGTTTACAACAACATCCCGTACTGCTCGATCAGACGAGAGGTATTGTGCGTCCTGCCTCTAAACAAGTCAGTTTCAATCCCAATTTGCGCATAGACGATGGTCTTCTAGTTGGTCGGCTAAAGCAGGATTTTCAGATCCCGCACAGTACAGCGACAACTTTGGTAGAAAATTATATCAACGATATACGAGAAAAAATAATAGCTGGAGAATCGGTCACACTCGAAGGCGTAGGCAGCTTCTACGCAAATGGAGAAAGCATTCATTTTTCGCCTGTCAATATTAACTATAACACCGATAGCTATGGACTATCGGAAGTCGAAGCCAAAGCTATCCGTCAAGAAGATGCTGCACCTGTTTTTGAATCCTTCGCGGTTGCTGCGCCCGTTGCTGAAGCGACTACTTCTACCAAAGAAAAATCGCTCAGTTGGCTCGTCGGTCTGGCAGCAGCGGCGTTGGTAGCGGTACTCATTCTTTCATTTGGCGATCAACTGAATCTCTCCAAACGTAGCCTAAAAGACGACATCGACAAACGTCCTTCTGTCAATACAAGTCCTAGCGATCCGGCAGCCATAGCTATAGATCAAGATACTGCCGATGATCTGGATGCTTCTGATAGTGACATCGAAAGTCCTACACCTGTACCGGGCAAGCAAGTCAAAAAGGTAGTCGTCGGCGCTTTTGGCGAACGTGCCAATGCAGAAAAGGTAGCCCGTAAAATACAGCGAGCTGGATACACACCTTTTTCCGAAATGCGGAACAATAAACGTTATGTCGGTATCGCCTACGCTTACAACAAAGAATCTGAATTTCAAGAAGCCTTCGCAGACATCAAGAAGAAGTTTGGGAATGGTGCTTGGGTATTGACAGATTGAGTTATGGCGACCAAAAAAGAAATCGGCAACCAAGGCGAACAACTCGCCGCTGACTATTTATCAGCAAAAGGCTATCGCGTACTGGAACGCAATTGGCGATTCAGTCGAGCAGAGGTGGACATCATAGCGATGGATGGCGAAATTTTGGTGTTCGTAGAAGTCAAGACGCGTAGCTCTACCTACTTTGGTGAGCCAGAAGCTTTCGTCAGTGAGACACAAGAACGACTCTTACTCGATGCTGCCAATGTCTATATGGAACAAATTGGGCATGATTGGGAGATTCGTTTTGACATCATCGGTATTGTGTTACTCAATATTGGACATCCCGATATTCGGCATTTTGAAGATGCCTTTTTCCCAGAATGGTGATTCCTCCCTTTCACTTCAACATCAACTCATCTCGCCATTTTATGAAATCTAAAAAAGTCACCCTACATTTGCAAGCTTTTTAGAGAGACATACTACTTCAGTTAAAAATGCTGAAGCCAAACAATTTGCAGACTAGCTCACAGCTATCGGCTAAAAGACATATATGAGATTACTACTACAACACTTGGCATTCGTGCTATTCTTCGCTTGTGCCGTCAACGATCCCGAACCAGATACGACTACAGCAGAAGCGTCCTTTCCTTTGCTGACAGTTGATACCATCTCCACAGATACACTACCTGCCGTCGACACGGTGCGCACGATTTCTTTGATTGGTGTAGGAGATATGATGTTGGGGACAAACTATCCTTCTAATTATTTGCCTGCCAATGGTGGTAAAGACTTACTCAAGGACGTAGACGGTATTTTGCAATCTGCAGATGTGACTTTCGGTAACCTAGAAGGCACGATCTTGGATAGCGGTGGCACACCAAAGCGATGCAAAGATCCAAGTGTCTGCTATGCTTTCCGCTCGCTGGAGTCCTACGGTCAGCACTTCGCCAATGCAGGTTTTGATGTCGTCAGTCTAGCCAATAACCATAGCGGTGACTTTGGTCCTATCGGTCGCAAAAAAACCAAATCTATTCTCGATGAACTAGGTATCTACTATGCTGGATTAGCGGGGACAGATGAAAGTATCGTCTTCGAGAAAGACAGCATTCGCTATGGATTTGCTGCTTTTGCACCCAATAGTGGAACAGTCGACATTCGCAATATTACGCGAGCCAAACAGATCGTCAGTGACCTAGCAGCCAAAAGCGACATCGTCATCGTTTCTTTTCATGGCGGAGCAGAAGGAGCTAATAATCAGCGTGTTACGCGAAAGACAGAAACTTACTATGGCGAAAACAGAGGGAATGTTCATGCCTTTGCGCATGCCGTCGTCGATGCCGGAGCAGATGTCGTTTTCGGTCATGGACCTCATGTGACGCGTGCTGCTGAGTTGTACAAGGATCGTTTCATTATTTATAGTTTAGGCAATTTCTGCACCTATGGTCGCTTCAATTTGAGAGGTGTCGCAGGGATTGCACCTTTAGTCAAACTAGAAGTGACACCGAAAGGCGAATTTGTGAGCGGCGAAGCCATCTCTGTCTACCAGCAAAAGACGCATGGACCGAAAATAGATAGTCAGCATCGTGCGGCAAAAAAGTTGAAAGAACTGACAGACTTGGATTTTCCAAATGGAGTGTTAGAGATTTCGGGAGAGGGCAAGTTGAGTAGAAAATAGATTTGAGATCGCCCCGATGCTTGGGACAGGCTCTCGCTTTGAGACTCAGATTGCAAATTACGAATGACGAATGACGAAATAAGTACATTATCTTCGTCATTTTGCATTCGTAATTGATTTTCATGCTTATTTTTCTCCTCCTTCTCAGTGTTGCGCTCATCATCTTACTTACCGCCAAACTCAATGTTCATCCATTTTTGGCTTTGATCGGGGCATCTTTGGTTTATGCCATTTTTGCCGGAATGCCACTGCCCGCTATCGTCGAAGCAATCAATATTGGTTTTGGGAAGACACTGGGCAGCATCGGTTTGGTAATTGTGATTGGTGTCATTATTGGTGCGTTTCTGGAGTACTCAGGTGGCGCGTTCAAGCTGGCAGAAGTGGTGCTCAACATTATCGGGCGAAAGCGGGTGCATGAAGCGATGGGCATTATTGGGTATTTGGTATCCATTCCCGTCTTTGCAGATAGTGGCTTTATTATTCTGAATCCATTGAACAAAAGCATCTCCAAACGCGCCAAAAAATCCATAGCTGGAACCGGGACAGTGTTGATGTTGGGACTGCTGCTGACACACGTCATGGTGCCGCCGACGCCCGGTCCGATTGCCGCTGCCGGAATCATAAAAGCAGATGTCGGTCTGGTGATGTTGATTGGTTTGGGTGTGAGTGCGATTGCGTTGATCGTCGCCATTTTGTACAGCAAATATTGGGCAGATAGAACGTATATCGATCCCAATCCCGATCTAGAAGAAAGCGAAATGCAGGAAAAACTAACCACTGCGCCCTCTGCTTTTCGCTCGTTCTTACCCATTCTAGTACCTATATTGTTGATCGTCGGCAACTCTCTATTCGACTACTTTCAGCCCTTAGCAGAAGATGAAGTCCCCACCCTCAAGCATCAAGTTATTGACTTTCTAGGATCGCCTGTTATCGCCTTACTCATCGGGATGTTATTAGCTTTTTTACTCCCTAAAAAATGGGATAAGTCATTGCTCTCTACTTCGGGCTTAGTCGGCAAAGCGTTGACAGATGCGTCTACCATTCTACTTATCACCGGAGCTGGCGGTATTTTCGGTACGATCTTGCAGCAATCGGGCATCGCAGATGTGCTGTCAGGCAGTTTATCGTCTTTGAAGCTGGGTATTTGGTTGCCTTTTTTGTTGGCTGCAGCCATCAAAACTGCTCAAGGTTCCTCCACTGTTGCGCTCATCACGACGGCTTCTATTTTAGCTCCACTGTTGGCAACTTTAGGCTTCGATACAGAACTACAAAAAGCCTTGGCTGTTGTGGCTATCGGAGCTGGCGCACTCGTCGTTTCTCATGCCAATGATAGCGCATTTTGGGTCGTCACACAGTTGACAGGGATGGATGTGAGTACTGGTTATCGGGTCTATTCATTAGGGACTTTTGTGGTGGGGACTTTTGCGGCAATACTGTTGTTTTTACTTTCTTTGTTCTTGTAAAAAAGTGACAGAGCTTGTCCCGACTTTTCGGGATGATACGCGATACGTGGGAGATACTAGCTCGTGGCACCAAATGATAGATTTTAGACCAGCGAATACCAATTGAGCCACAAGGCAATCAGTTTCAACAATTCAACCAATTTCTCCAAAAAGAACTCAAACTAAAATATGACAAACAAAGAAATCGCACAAGCCTTCCAGCAACTCGGACAATTGATGCACCTACATGGCGAAAATCAATTCAAAATTCGGTCGTACGAAAATGCCTATCGAAAGCTAAGATCGTGGGAGCAGCCACTGGGCGAACTATCCGATGAAGACCTGGCAGCCATCCCTGGCGTGGGTAAAGCCATTCATGGAAAAATAAAAGAGCTCGTACAGAAAGGAGAAATGGCGACCCTAGAACGCTACAGAAGTCAGACGCCGCCGGGTGTGCAAGAGATGTTGGGCATCAAAGGATTTGGGGCGAAAAAGATCAAGCAACTGTGGCAAGAATTGGGTGTGGAGTCCATCGGCGAATTGCTGTATGCCGTCAATGAAAATCGCTTGGTGGAACTGAAAGGATTCGGGGCGAAAACCCAGGAAGACTTACGACAAAAGTTACTCTTTTATCAGAACAATCAAGGCTATTTTCGCTACGGACAAATAGAAGCGGCAGCCAAGAATCTACTACATCAAGTCAAGCAACTCACTCAAGATCAGCCAGTTGCATTCACTGGAGATTTTCGTCGTCGAGCGATTGTTTTGGATCGAATAGATATATTGGTAGTTGCTTCCGAAAGTTTGCGCGAGCAATTGGGACAACATTTTTCTGCTGAAAAAGTGAACGAAAATGAACTGAGGTTCCGACTGGAGCAACCCACTATTCCGGTACATCTCCACTTTTGCGAAGCTGAAAATTGGGGAAAACGGCAGATCGAACTGACCGGAAGTGATGCGTTTGTGGCTTCGCTTGATTTGGAAACATTAAATGACCAAACGACTGCCACTGAAGAAGCTGCCTTTGCCACTTTAGACAAAGCTTTCGTCCTTCCCGAACGACGCGAACAAGCTCATGCCGACCATTTAACAAATACCAACCTCATCACTCAATCCGATCTCAAAGGTGTCCTCCACGTCCACACGACTGCCAGCGACGGCACACACACCTTAGTCCAAATGTGTGAACGCGCTCGCGACCTCGGCTACGAGTATATCGGTATCACCGACCACTCCAAATCTGCTTTTTATGCCAGTGGATTGCATTTGAGTGACTTACAAAAACAATGGACAGAAATAGATGCGCTGAACAATGGTATGCAGCCTTTTCGTATCTTCAAAAGCATCGAAAGTGACATCCTAAATGATGGCAGTTTGGACTATGAAGAGGACATTTTGAAGCAATTCGATTTTGTGATTGCTTCTGTTCATGCGCAACTCAAAATGGATGAAGCCAAAGCAACACATCGACTCATCACTGCCATCGAAAATCCGTACACCAGCATTTTAGGACATCCGACCGGACGATTACTATTATCTCGAAAAGCCTATTCCATTGACCACCAAAAAGTCATCGACGCTTGTGCTGCAAATGGTGTCGCTATTGAATTGAATGCGAATCCGTATCGCCTAGACCTAGACTGGAAGTGGATTCCTTATGCGCTAGAAAAGGGTGTCAAAATCGCCATCAATCCCGATGCGCATAGTATGCAAGGACTGGAGGACACACACTTTGGCGTGTTGGCGGCTCGGAAAGGCGGATTGACATTGGAAGGTTGCTTGAATGGGTTGAGCTTGGCGGAATTTGGGAACTGGTGTGGGTGTAGATAGTCGCGAAAATTTCCATCTTTCAACCCACTCACAAAAAAAGCGCGACCTCAAAATCAAAGTCACGCTTTTTTATGCTGAATATTTAAAGGCGCAATTGCAATCGCACTCTTTTGTCAGCCTCAATACCTCTATCCTCTACCATGACAGTGCTTATATTTCTTGCCACTACCACAAGGACAAAGGTCATTTCGTCCTACTTTTCGCTCGGTACGTTTTACTGTTTCAGGCTTCGAGCGACGGCGACCTGCACTTGCTGCTGCTGCTCTCTCGGCTACGCGCTCAGTGGTGTCTGCACCTGTCCTATTGGTACGCATTTTTCCAACCATATTGCGTTTCGGTGTGCGTGCTTGCTGTAGGGACTGCTCTTGACTTCTGATGGCTAGCGTTCCTTGCAGAAGGTATGAAGTTACTTTGCTATTCGTTTCATACACCAAATCTTCGAATAACTTATAGGCTTCCATTTTGTAGACGACCAATGGATCTTTCTGCTCAAAAGAGGCAGCTTGTGACGCTTCTTTCAACTCATCCATAGAGCGCAGATGCTCTTTCCACTCGTTGTCTGCAATCGCCAAAGCAACTGTTTTTTCAATATCGCCTTTGATAGATTGCCCTTCTGATGCGATAGCATCGTCGATATTGGCAGTAATCATGAGCGGGTTGGTACTTCCGTCTGTGAAAGGCACAATAATGCGCTTGTAGCGATCGCCATCTCGCTCTTTTACCTCCTGAATCATGGGTAGTATAACGCTGACGATGTCATTGTTTTTACGATGATAGCGTTCTTCGACTTGCTCCTCATATCGTTTGATGACTTCGTCTTCTGGATTATTTTTAAAGTCGATTTCATCCATTTTCGGATCGACACCTAGCGTCGCGATAGAATCTTTTCGGAAACTATCATAGTCGCCATCGATGCGGTGATCGATGACGATATTGCGGACGACAGAGTCAAACATATTGTTCAAGTCAACGGCAAAACGCTCACCGGAAAGGGTGTTTTTCCGCTTTTTATAGATCGCTTCCCGTTGGATGTTCATGACATCATCATATTCCAAGAGTCGCTTACGGATACCGAAGTTGTTTTCCTCTACTTTCTTTTGCGCTCTTTCGATAGACTTGGTCACCATAGAATGCTGAATGACTTCACCTTCTTTGTGTCCCATTTTGTCCATCATCTTTGCAATACGCTCCGACTGGAACAGACGCATCAAATTGTCTTCCAAAGAGACATAGAACTGAGAAGAACCAGGATCTCCCTGACGTCCGGCACGACCACGCAACTGTCTGTCTACTCGACGCGAATCGTGACGCTCTGTACCGATAATTGCCAATCCGCCTGCTGCTTTCACTTCATCGCTGATCTTAATATCCGTACCACGACCTGCCATGTTTGTCGCAATCGTTACTTTGCCAGGCTTTCCGGCTTCGGCTACGATTTCGGCTTCTCGCTGGTGCTGTTTGGCGTTCAAGACATTGTGGGAGATGCCTTTCATCTGGAGCATTCGGCTCAGTTTCTCTGACACCTCTACCGTCGTTGTACCGACTAGTACGGGGCGACCAGCTAACGTCAATTTATCGATCTCATCGATGACGGCGTTGAATTTCTCGCGCTCCGTTTTGAAGACCAAATCTTCGCGGTCATCGCGTACAATTGGTCGGTTAGTCGGGATAACGACTACATCTAATTTGTAGATTTCCCACAACTCACCGGCTTCTGTCTCTGCCGTACCCGTCATACCAGCTAACTTGTGGTACATACGGAAGTAGTTCTGCAAAGTAACAGTCGCATAAGTTTGTGTGATGTCTCCGATCTTGACGTTTTCTTTCGCCTCCAATGCTTGGTGCAAACCATCCGAATAGCGACGTCCTTCCATCATCCGTCCCGTCTGCTCATCGACGATTTTGACCTGACCATCCATCACGACATACTCTTCATCTTTCGCAAAAAGTGTGTAGGCTTTCAGCAACTGACTCATAGCGTGTAGACGGCGCGCTTTGACAGAAAAGTCCTGCGCCAAAGTGGTTTTTGCTTCCTCCTTTTCTGTCTCGCTCATCTCCTCATCCAAGTCAATTTCATACATGCGCGTTGCCATATCCGGCATGATGAAGAAACCAGCATCCTCCACATATTTGGAGAGATATTCTGCGCCTGTATCTGTTAGCTCGACATTTCTGTTCTTCTCGTCTATCGTGAAATAGAGCGGCGCATCTACCAAATGCATATTTTTGGATTGCTCCTGCATGTAGAAGTTCTCCGCTTTTTGGAGCGTCACTTTTACACCTTCCTCACTCAAGTATTTGATAAGCGGACGGTATTTTGGTAGCGAACGATAAGCACGCAATAGGGCTAGTCCTGCGCCACCTTCTTCGTAGCTGGTATCGCCTTCTTTGAATAGCCTTTTGGCTTCTGAAAGGTATTGAGTAGCTTGTTTTTGCTGGGCTTGTAGCAGTCTTTCGACCAATGGCTTTAGTGACTCATATTCCTGATCTTCTGTGCCTTTGGGGACTGGACCAGAGATAATCAATGGCGTCCGCGCATCGTCGACCAAGACAGAATCCACCTCATCGATCATGGCAAAGTGGTGCTTGCCTTGCACCATGTCATCCAAGGAAGTCACCATGTTGTCACGCAAGTAATCAAACCCAAATTCGTTGTTGGTACCGTAGGTGACGTCACAACTATATGCAGCAATTCGCTCTTTGGTATGCGGCTTGTAATTGTCAATACAGTCAATGGTCAAGAGCAAAAACTCCAAAATAGGACCAATCCACTCACAATCTCGACGCGCCAGATAGTTATTGACGGTAATGATGTGTACGCCTTGACCGGAAAGTCCATTCAAGTAGGCTGGCAAAGTCGCGACTAGCGTTTTACCTTCTCCGGTCTGCATCTCTGCAATCTTACCGTCATGTAACACCATACCACCGATGAGCTGTACATCATAGTGAATCATGTTCCAGGTGATGTCACCTCCTGCTGCCACCCATGAGTTTTTCCAAATGGCTTTGTCGCCTTCTATAGTAACGTACCCTTTTTTCAGATTGGCGGCTAGTTCGCGGTCGTAATCTGTGGCGGTCAGTGTTAGCGTCTCGTTTTGGGTAAAACGACGTGCTGTTTCTTTGACGACGGCAAAGGCTTCCGGTAGGATTTCCTTTAAGATTTCTTCGAGGTATTTATCGCGTTCTTTGACGAGTTCATCTATTTCTCCAAAGATTTGCTCTTTAACTAGAATGTCCGCTTCGTCAGTCGCTTCTTGATTGGCTTCTGCAATCTGCTGATCTATTTCGGTCAAATATTCAGCAATTCTCGCACGAAACTCAACCGTTTTGTTGCGCAATTCGTCGTTGCTCAGACTGCTGTATGATTCGTAGTACTCATTGATCTCATCTACTATTGGTTCGTACTCCGCGACATCGCGATCATATTTTGTACCAAATAATTTTTTTAATGCTTTAAACATATCTATTATAGATTTTAGACGATAGACATTGATGCTAGACAGGTTACAAATGGACTGTCAATAAATATTGATGCCTAAGGTGCTTTTATATCTTCTCAGAAATCGACTTGAAAGTCAACTGAATAAGCTTCACAAGGCAATTTGGGACTGCAAAGTTACGGAAGAAATATAAACCCTTCCATCTCGCATGGACTACATATATAATACCAACGCATTTTCGGTGGATTATACGCCGTTTTGTCAGTTTTTCTTGTTACAGTCTGCTATTTTTACCGTTTTGGGAGAAAAGATAGGACTTCCCAATTTTACATTTCGACTATTGTTAGAAATAGATTAAGAAATAAGCTCAATCTTGTAAGAGCAACTCAAGTTGCATATATTTACAATCTTCCCGAACGCATTTCACAGATTCAATATTCATCTATCATGCACACACCACTGATTTACATACTCTCCTTTTTATTTTTTACTTCTTCTTTATTCGCTCAGGAACAGGCGAGTATTTTCGATCATTTGTCTAGTGAAGAGGTACTCGAAATGACCATTGAAGCAAACTTTGATTCTATCATCGCCAATAAGTATAAAGCAGACTATTGGGATGCAAAAATGATCGTCGAGGGGAAAGCTCCAGAAAATTGGGACATCAAGATGCGGACACGAGGAAGGTATCGTAGACGAATATGTGAATTCCCACCGATCAAATTGGAGTTTTCTAAAAAGGACCTAGCTGCACGAGGATTGTATTCTTTTGATGACCTCAAATTGGTGACACATTGCTTGAACAATGCGCAGTCTGATAATACGGTCTTACGCGAAGCTTTGGCGTATGATTTATACGAATTATTGACACCGGAAAGCTTTCGGCATCAAGTCGTCAAAATCACCTACATCAATACTGGCGAGAAACGCTACAAGATCAAACGATATGGTGTACTGATCGAGGAAGATAGGAATTTGGCATATCGTCTAGATGGCGAGGTGCTGGATACGTTTGGGCTGGCTTGGCAAAATGTAGAACCGCTCAATGCAGAACTCGCTGCTTGCTATCAGTACATGGTCGGCAATACTGACTGGAATATAGAGATGCAGCGCAACCTCAAGTTCATACAGAAAGATCAGACTGGAACGGTGATTGCTGTGCCTTATGACTTCGATATGTCGGGGCTCGTCAATCCGGTCTATGGCATCCCGAATCCTGATGTTCCGATCACGAGCTTACAAGATCGTTATTATTTGGGACTGACTAAGCCGTCGCAAGAGACGATTGACTTATTGCTGAGTAAGAAAGACGACCTGCTGACATACTGTAAGAAGTATAAAATATTAAACGGTGCGCATCGAGCAGAGGTGTACAAATTTATTGAGTCTTTTTATGAGGAACTGGAGAAAGGGGATGCGTTTATGAATGAGGAGAAGTGATAAGATTTTCGACACATAGTTTCGTATGTCGGATGCTTTCATCTTTTAACCATCTAAGGCATCTAAGGCATCTAATAGGTTCACTTTTAGAATATGGGCAGGACTTCTTTGTCGTGAAAGTTCCAAATATTAGAATGGGTCAAATCAAAAAAGGCATACTCAGTTGTTGAGTATGCCTTTTGAATTTTCACAATATTAAAAGATTAGGCTTTCGCCTTCGCTTTCTTCTTATCTTCTTTAGTCGTATCGGCTTGCGCGCCTTTGTCTGCGCCAGGCTCTTCGTCTACGCCATTGATCTTATTTTTGATCTTGGTTTCGATCTCCAACGCCACCTCAGGATTGTCTTCTAAGAACTGTTTTGCGCCTTCACGACCTTGCGCGATTTTCGCACCACCGTAGCTATACCAAGAACCACTCTTACCGATGATGTCATGATCGACGCCTATATCAACGATCTCACCAGTTTTGGAGATACCTTGACCGTAAGTAATGTCAAACTCCGCAATACGGAAAGGTGGAGCCAGTTTGTTTTTGACGACTTTCACTTTGACGTGATTACCGACGACGTTGCCTTCTTTATCTTTGATGGCTGCACCGGAGCGACGAATATCTAGACGCTGAGATGCGTAGAATTTCAAGGCGTTACCACCTGTTGTTGTTTCTGGATTTCCGAACATCACACCGATCTTCTCACGCAACTGGTTGATGAAAATACAGCAACATCCAGTCTTACCGATAGCCGAAGTCAATTTACGCATCGCTTGGGACATAAGGCGTGCTTGTAGACCCATTTTGGAGTCGCCCATTTCGCCTTCAATCTCACTGCGTGGCACAAGTGCCGCTACGGAGTCGATCACGATAATATCAATCGCACCGGAGCGAATCAAGTTTTCTGTAATCTCTAATGCTTGCTCCCCGCTATCCGGCTGCGAGATCAATAAATCTTCTGTTTGTACACCCAATGCTGCGGCATACGTTCTGTCAAAAGCGTGCTCCGCATCAACGAATGCAGCGATACCACCTCTTTTCTGACACTCTGCAATCGCATGAATCGCCAAAGTTGTCTTACCCGATGATTCGGGACCGTAGATCTCGACAACTCGACCTTTGGGGAAGCCATTGATGCCCAAGGCAATATCCAAGCCCAGAGACCCTGTCGAGATGGTTTCGACTTCCATCACTTGATCGTCACCGAGACGCATGATCGTACCTTTGCCATAAGTTTTTTCCAAGCGATCCACTGTCAACTGTAATGCTTTCAGTTTCGCTTCTTTGTCTTTGTTGTTAGACGCCATGAATTAGATTTTAAGCACCAGTGATTTGTGAAGTGTACTGCTACTTATGAAAGAAAAGGAGAACAGCATCAGCCTGAGTTAAAGATAGTGTTCTCATTGAGTTATTTATAAAAATTGGAGGAGGGAAAAACTGTTTAAAAACAGTCCTACTTTATTTCTTTCTATCTCTCCAACTCTATGTACAAATTTAAAACAAAAAGCTTATAAAGTCAAGCTTTTCAAACATTTAAAACAAAAAAATAAGCCTACTTTTTAGCTGTTTTTCAAAAAAATTGAATGGAAATTATCAGAATAGCGCACCTTGATCGTTTTACGGGTGTTAAAGAAGTAGGGAGGCATCCGACAGTGCTCGATATTTGAGTAATTAATGTTTCCTATTCATATATTTTCAAATTAAACATTCATTACTATTATGTCTAATTCCAGTAATAATAATACAGGTCTTTTTTGGGTAGGTTTGGCAGTAGGTGCTACACTAGGTTATTTGTTGAACTCTGATCGTGGTCGCGAACTACAAGTAGAAGCAGGTACGAAAGCTAAGCAGTATGGCAATCAAATCAAGCAAACCAGTCAGCAGCAAATCGACCAATTATCCAACAATGTCAACTCTTGGATAGAGCAAGGACAGACTTACGCTAAAGATATCCAGTCGATGACAAAAGATCGTATTGATACGATTGCTTCTAGTGCCAAATCGGCAGTAGGAAGTACAGAAAATGCTTTTCAAAGAGGAGCAAACAAAGCAAAAGCGAACATTGAAGCACAGAAAAATCAGGTAGATAGTGCTATTGAAAACGGTGTCGCGTAATTTGACACCTCAAGATAAAAAATAGCCACTCAAACTAAGAGTGGCTATTTTATTTGATAAGTACTTGAGGGTAAGTTCATCTGAAAGTCAGAGAAAAAATTTAGACAGATGCAACAGTATTCTAGGGAATTTCATACGACAAATGGGCAAACAGTAGAGGACAATACTACTGAGTTTCTGGAAGAAATGGGTAAGTTGACCACCTATGCAAAAGCCTATGTAGACGATAAGATCGAGTATACCAAAGTAGTCATTGCGGAAGAATCTGTCAAGACTATTTCCGGTATTGTGCATGGTATTGTATTGGCGTCGTTATCTTCTGTGCTCATCATTTTTCTTTCTGTCGTCGCCGGATTGGCATTGGGTAGAGCACTAGAAGACTATGTTTTGGGCTTCTTATTGGTCTGTGCCTTTTACCTAATCATTTTGGTTTTGTATCTAGTGTTTCGACAAAAAATCGTCAACGATCCGCTCACAAAAGCCATCATTCAAAAAATCCTTCGATAAGATGCAAGAGAAACGTATACCTACTACTTTTGAAGAGTTACAACAACGCAAAGAAGCGTTGTCTCGTGCTGTTAAGTTACACGAGTTTAATGCCAAGCGATCACTGGATGATGCGACGAGTGAGTTGCCCAAATTCTTACTGAAAAAAGCAGCTGTTCCGGTTGGTGTACTGGCAGCTTCTGCTATCGGTGTTTCTCAGTTGACTAATCTGTTCACTGACAATAGTGCATCTGATACCGCAACAGAAACGGTCACTTTTCAGCGCCAGTCTACGACCGATTCATCCTCACCACAAGAAATCACTTTTGAGCGACCTGTCGCATCATCTCGACAGGTAGAGGTGGAACAAAAACCATCGTTGCTACATCGCCTTTGGTTGTTTGCTTTGCCCTTTGTGCAGCCTTATATTAAGGATTTTGTAAAGAGTCAGTTGCAGGGGCGAGTGAAGGTGTAATTTCAATGAGGTATTCCTTTTCCTCTCCAAATTCAGTTGTTTCATGCGGTCTAGATTCAACCCCATTTTCCCTACCTTTACAAGATGGTAACTAGACAAGAGTACAACGACTATTTTCTAAATATTCTTCAAGCACTCAACCCCGATCAACAAAAAGCCGTCGAGCAAATCGAAGGACCAGTATTGGTCGTCGCAGGTCCCGGCACTGGCAAAACCCATATCCTTTCGGCGCGCATTGGACGTATTTTGATGGAGACGGATACGCGAGCGTATAACATTCTCTGTCTGACGTTCACAGATGCTGGCGTCAAAGCCATGCGTGAGCGATTGCTGAGTTTCATAGGTCCAGAAGCTCATCGGGTACACATTTTTACCTTCCATTCTTTTTGCAACAATATTATTCAGGACAATCCAAGTCTTTTTGGATCAAATGCGCTAGAACCGATCAGCGAATTGGAACAGGTCGAACTCATTCAGCAAATATTGGATGAACTGCCCGTCAATCATGTCCTCAAAAGAGGTCGTTCCAATCCTTATTTCTACCTGATGCATTTGCAAAATTTGTTTCAGTTGATGAAGCGAGAGCATTGGACGGCAGATTTGGTCAAAGAGAAAGTGGATACCTACCTCAAAGACCTTCCCAATCGCGAAGAATATATCTACAAAGTCAATAGCAGCCAATACAAAAAAGGTGATCTCAAAGAAGCCCAACTCGAAGATATGCAAGCGCGTATGGAACGATTGTCGGCAGCAGCGGCACTTTTCCCACGCTATGTCAATGGGATGCGTCAAATGCGTCGCTACGACTATGAAGATATGATTTTGTGGGTGTTGCAAGCATTCGAGAAGCATCCGTCTTTGTTGCGTCGCTATCAGGAGCAATATCTGTATTTTCTCATCGACGAGTATCAAGATACCAATGGCGCACAAAACCAAATCTTGCAACATTTGATGGATTTTTGGGAGTCACCCAATGTTTTTATCGTAGGTGATGACGACCAGTCGGTCTATGAATTTCAAGGCGCACGACTGAAAAATATTAGTGACTTTTACAATCGCTACGCGCGAGAAGTGGATGTGGTTTTGCTGAAAGAGAATTATCGGTCGACTCAGCCTTTGCTGGATACCGCTTATCAATTAATTGAGCAAAATGAAAAACGGTTGCTGCGGCAGTTGAGTGATTTGGGGCTGGAAAAAAAGCTCATTTCTACAACTACCGACGCTGCTATTTCACCACAAATCGTAGCTTATCCGAATAGACTACAAGAAGCCGTCGATATCGTCGACCAAATCGAACAGCTACAACAAAACGGTTTTCCACTCAATGAAATTGCCATCATTTATGCACGGCATCGGCAGGCGGAAACGATCATTCAACTGTTGGAGAAAAGAGAAATCCCATACGAAGTCAAGCGAAAAGTAAATGTCCTCGATCTACCACTCATCACCAATTTGCGACTCTTCCTTCGGTATTTACAAGCCGAATACACTCGACCATATAGTGGTGAAGCTGATTTGTTTGCATTGCTGCATAGCGACTTTTTACAGATCAATCCGCGTGATCTGGCGACGCTGAGTTTGTATATGGCAAAGCAGAAAGAACGACGCTATTGGCGGGATTTGATACACGAGCTGGCGACAGATAAATTGAATATAGAACTGGAAGAGGTAGACGCTTTGAAGCGATTTGATGACTTTCTGCAACGCGCCCTACAAGATTACCGCAATCTGCCACTCCCCATGCTGCTCGAACGCCTATTCAATCGAAGTGGACTCTTACAGTTTGTGCTGCAATCCGATGATAAAGACTGGCAGCTACAAGTCTTGCACACGTTCTTTGATTTTGTCCAACACGAGGCGACTCGTCAACCCAAAATGACCATCAAAAACCTACTCCAAATTCTTCAAAATATGGAGACCAATCGCATCCGACTCGATGTCAACAAGCAAACGATGTCCGAAGCCGGGGTACAACTCATCACGGCTCATTCTTCCAAAGGACTGGAGTTTGAGAAAGTCTATATGATCGACTGTGTGAAGGATTATTGGGAAGCGAGTCGTCGGCAAGGACACTTTAAATTTACGATGCCGGACACCTTGACGTACTCTGGTGAAGAGGATGCCATGGAAGCACGACGGCGATTATTTTATGTCGGCATTACCCGCACCAAACGTGATCTCCACATCTCTTATGCCGAAACCAATCGAAAAGGCAAACCTCTCCAACGCGCCATCTTCGTCGATGAACTGCTCATCAATACTGAAATAGCCGTACAATCCAAAAGTGTGTCTTCGGAAGCCGTTTTGGTCGGTCAAGAACAGTTGCTGTTGGAAAGTAAACAGCCTGTTGTACTGGGGCTACCAAAATATCAGGTACGTGAATTGCTTCAGGATTTCCGATTGAGTATTTCGAGTATGAATACGTATCTGCGCTGCCCATTGAGCTTCTTTTATGAATATGTCCTAAATGTCCCAACGCTGATGAGCGAAGCGGCAACTTATGGAGAAGCCATGCACCGCGCTCTAGAGAAGTTGTACAGCGATATGCTGGGCAGCAAGACAAAAGTCTATCCGAGCGAGTCACAGTTATTGCGCACCTTCGAGTCTGAGTTGAACAACCTCAAGCATCAGTTGAGCGATACAGAATTCCAAAGACGCTTAGAACTAGGACGCAAAAACCTCATCCAATTTTACCGAAACATCCTCCCCAATCTCTCCAAAACAGGACGCGTAGAATACAAAATCCGCCACTGCGAAGTAGACGGTGTTCCGCTCACTGGAACGATTGATTTGCTCACTTTCTCTGACACCACCACCGTCAAAATCATTGACTATAAGACCGGACGAGCAGACCCCAAAAAGCTCAAGCGACCGACGGCGACTTCGCCCTTAGGTGGTAGCTATTATCGACAATTGGTGTTTTACAAGCTACTCTATGAATACCATCGCGTCGTCAGCCACAGCATCAAAGAAGGTGAAATCCTTTTTCTTGATCCCAATCAGCGTGGTAATTACCTCCAAAAGTCCATCCGCATCAACAATAAGGATGTTGAGCATCTAAAAGGCTTGATACAGAGTACTTACGAGCGGATTCAGGCGCAGGATTTTTACACTGGTTGTGGAGAAGCGCACTGTCGGTGGTGTGGTTTTGTGCGACGGAATGAGCTGGCGGATAGTTTGAGGGTGGAGGAGGTGGAGATGTTAGATGATTGATGTGATCGTAATCGCCAAACTTGTTTGGCTGATTCTGAACCTACCAAACGTGAGGTATGGAAACGAAAAGGCTGATTTTCAAATGAATACGATATTTGTATCGCTAAAAACAAGATCGTTCACAGAAAATCAGCACTTTGAACTGCCAAATATCGGAAGATTTACTCATTCGTATGTTCGTCGAAGC
>JBCDHX010000054.1:0-34701 GCA_038749535.1 Bacteroidota bacterium | reverse complement strand
AGCAAATTTTATTTTGGACAAGGCAAAATTTTTCGGCATAGCCTAGCTACGACTAAAAATTTTAACGCAGAACAGAATAAAATTTGTCCGATGTAGTCAATCAAGATGCGGCATAACAAGTCTAATATCGGTAAGAACATTCACAAGTATCTCAACTATGAAAAAAGTCTACACAAAAGGCCTATTAGGCATTTGCCTACTCCTACTTTGCTTCCAGCTATCCGCTCAAGAATACAGACGCATCGACGGACGAAACAACAACCGCGCCAATCCTGAATGGGGTGCTGCCAATGTACCTTTGCTAAGGATGGCAGACAATGGCTATGCTGATCGCATCAGTGCGCCCGGTGGTACGAATCGACCCAATCCCCGAATGGTCAGCAACGAACTATTTGCTCAAGAAGGCTTCTTGAATGACGTCAAGGGATTGAGTGATTTCACTTGGGTGTTTGGTCAGTTCATCGATCATGACATTACCTTTGTTTTGGACAACGACGAGGCGTTTCCCATTCAAGTTCCGGCAGGTGATCGCTTTTTCGATCCTTATGGTACTGGGCAGGTACAGATAAATATGCACCGCTCATTGGTCGCACCCGGCACAGGTACAAGCCCACAAAATCCACGCAACCATATCAATGCCATCACAGCCTTCATAGATGCTTCTGCTGTCTATGGTTCAGATGAAGTAGCAGCGCGTTGGTTGCGCTCTTTGCAAGATGGAAAGATGAAAGTTTCTTCCGGCAATATGCTGCCTTTCAATACTTTCAATGGCGAATATAATGGACGAATTGACCCTAATGCACCACATATGGACAATCCGGTAGGCTTGACAGAAAAAGTCTATGTAGCAGGTGATGCGCGCGCGAATGAAAATCCATTACTGCTAGCCTACCACACCTTATTCGTCAGAGAACACAATCGCCTATGCGATGAACTAAAAGCGCAATATCCTTATTGGAATGACGAACGACTATACCAAGAAGCTAGAAAAATCAACGCCGGCATTCTACAAAGCATCGTCTATAATGAATGGCTGCCGACTATGGGCGTACCTATGGCAACCTACCGTAGATATGAGCCTAGCTACGAAGTCGGTATCAGCAATGTATTTTCTGCTGCTGCCTTTAGAGTAGGACATACGCTGCTCAATGGAACACTGCTCTGCCTGGACGAGGAAGGACATCCTGAGCCGGGTGGCAATGTAGATCTGCGCTTTGCTTTCTTCAACATACAGCTAACCATAGAGCGTGGCATAGAACCTTTTTTGCAAGGTATGGGTGCACAGATACAGCAAGGCATGGATGCCAAAGTGGTCGACGATGTTCGCAATTTCTTATTTGGTCCTCCGGGTGCAGGCGGTATGGATCTGGCAGCGATCAATATTCAGCGTGGACGCGAAAGAGGACTGCCTGACTTCAATACGGTGCGCCGCAATTTGCGACTGCCCACTTACTCGTCTTTCTCTCAGATCAATAATGACCCAGTTGTCTTCAGAGCATTAGAACGCATCTATGGTGACGTTAATAACATCGATCCATGGGTAGGGATGATGGCAGAATCGCCTATGGGCAATTCGCTTTTCGGGGAAACTTTGGTGCGTAGTATGACGCTACAATTTACGCTGCTCAGAGATGGAGATCGGTTCTATTATGAAAATGATCCCGGTCTATCTTCTGCCCGAAAAGCGGAAATCCGAGATACACGTATGGTAGATGTCATCAAAAGGAATACGTCGATTACGCTTATGCAAGAAAACGTTTTTGAAGCCAAAGACATGAGCGGCACTTGCGCTACGCTAGATGTAGCAGGAAATATTCGAACCATCAAAGGACTCACTTTGGGAGATGTAGATATTCGACTCAATGGACTATTTAATAGCCAACAATATGTGAGTACTTCTCTAGATGATGGTTCTTTTCAAATTTACAACGTAGATGCCTGTAATCGTTATGATATCGACATCGACTACGACGATCAAGACTGGCTAAATGGCTTGACGACTCACGATATGGTGATGCTGCTCGATCATGTTTTGGGACGTGAGCAACTGCATTCACCGTTTTTGATGATCGCAGCAGATGTAGATGACTCCAAGTCACTGACGACTGCCGACATCGTTGAGATGCAGCGTGTTTTATTGGGGCATAAGGACGAATTTGAGGTCGGTCAGGTCTGGAAATTTGTCAATGGCAACCATGATTTTGAAAATCCCAATCAGCCATTACGCGATGAGTATGAAGTACTCGATATAGGAGACGATTTGGACATCGTCGCGATCAAAATGGGTGACTTGGATAGTAGTGTAGCGATTAAAGGTCGCTCAGGAACTTGGTACGACCCTACTGTGGCGACCTTGCCACTTCGGATGCGATATTTGCAAAGTTCGCGCGGACACCAAGTCGAGTTTTATTTTGATGAAGATGTTTATTTGAAAGGCTTACAGTTTGAAGTAAAATACGACAGAGCCAATCTATCATTGGCGCGCTTAGACAGAAGTAACTTACCGATGTTTTCTGCCAATAACTTTCGCTACGACAATCGCAAACGTAGCTTGAAGGTCAGTTGGGTACACATGGGGACGACACTACGTGCCGGACGACCACTCGCCAAACTGACTTTTATCGGTGCAGCCAACGCTGATCTATGTGATGCCATTTATCTAGAAGATACAGATATGGAAGCAGAGGTCTATACCACAGCTGGCATCAACAAACTGACGCTCGACTGCGACTCCGATGTGAACGATAGCGATGATGACGATGACGACGACGACGACGACAGCATTAGTGCTAATGTCGCCAAACTCTACGAAAACGAGCCAAATCCATTCTCTGAGCAAACACAGATTCGCTTTGATTTACCGATAGCGATGCAGGCGAAATTGAGTTTCATCGGTGAGCGCGGTCAAATCCTGCACACCATAGAGCGTAATTTTCAAGCCGGAGAGAATCAAGTGACCGTCACGCGCGCCCAACTCAATAATGTCAGAGGTAGCGTCTTTTATCGACTAAAAGGACCTGGCGTCAGTCTGGTTAGAGTGATGGTGGTGGAGTAGGAGAGATGTAATGAATGAATAAAAAAAAGCACATATCTTGTGTAGATAAAAGAGCAGCAAATGAATACTTTGTTGCTCTTTTTCTTTAGCGTACATTTGTCACATCATGTTCGCCTATATTATCAAACGACTGTTGCTCTTTATTCCCGTTTTCTTCATCGTCTCGATGATTGCATTTGGGCTGAGCCAACTCGCGCCCGGTGACCCGGCAGCCGCCAAAACGGAGTTTGAAGTCAACTCTTTAGCGGCGCTTCAAGCACAACGACGCGCCTATCGGCAGACGGCTGTTGATATGGGACTCAATCTACCTGCGTTTTATGCGACCATCACTACACAGGCGCAAAGTGATACATTGCACCGCGTACTGCCTTTGGCGACAAGAGATGCACTTCGGCAATTGACGCACGAATTTGGGAACTGGGAAGCCATTCAAGCTTACTATCACCAACTACTGGCTACCGAAAAAGTAGTGCTAAATCTACCCGATTCGCTCCGCAAAAGTGATAGTGGCATTGCAAAGCGGCAAATGATAGAAAGCCTATTCATCACCCACAATAGTCGTGTCATCGCCAATAAAATTGAGAAACTACTATCCAAAACCAATGATATAGACGCACCTGCCCTTCAACAACTACAAACAGCATATAACAATGTCTTAGCAAGCGCTACTCCTCGTCAAAAATACCTACCTGCTTTACATTGGTATGGCACACCCAATCGCTACCACCGCTGGATGAGCCGATTTTTGCAGGGAGATTTTGGAATCTCACAACGCGATTATCAGCCTGTAGCAGATAAGATCAAAGCTGGACTGAAATGGACACTTTGGATCAATATTCCAGCAATATTATTGACCTTTTTATTATCCATTCCACTAGGTGTATGGTCGGCATGGAAGGCGGATGAGTGGACAGATCGGACGATCAGCGTAGTTCTTTTTTTCCTGTATTCGTTGCCCAGTTTTTGGATAGCGACGCTATTGATTATTTTTCTGACTACACCGCAATACGGACTTGATTGGTTTGCTTCTGTAGGACTCGGCAATGCGACTATTGAGCGCGATGGCGTATGGACGGTCTTTTGGGAACGCGCTGCGCATCTGCTATTACCTATTTTTTGTGTCACTTATGCATCGCTGGCGTTTATCACTCGACAGATGCGCGCTGCTATGATCGAAGTGCTATCAAAAGATTACATCCGAACTGCAAAAGCAAAAGGTCTACCGATGCATACGGTCATTTGGAAGCACGCCTTCCGCAATGCCCTCTTTCCGCTGATTACGATCTTCGGGTCGCTATTACCTAGCTTGATTGCTGGCTCTATCATTATAGAATTTGTGTTCAATATCAAAGGAATGGGATGGTTACTTTATGACTCTATTTACGCCCAAGACTGGTCGGTCGTGTTTGCCATTTTGATGATTGGAGCTGTATTGACGATGGTAGGATTGCTGCTCGCAGATGTATTGTACGCGCTTGCCGATCCACGGGTGCGACTGGCATAGCTTCGCTTGATTTGCTGCTGCTTTTAGAAACCAAATGCGATCATATACCAAACTAGAATGTCGGTCAATGAGTCTAAAAAAAGGCTGAACAACTTTCGCTGTCCAACCTCACTCGTATTTTCTCTAGTATATTTACTTGTCTACTTTCTCTAGTATTGCTTAATGATTCGTCTTCTAAAGGTCTGTTGATCTGTCTGTACGACCAGTAGATAAACGCCACTTTGAAGTTGCTCCAAATTCATCATGGACTCCGTGACTTCTAGTAGCAATCGACCTTGTAGATCATAGAGTAACGCCTTTTTTACGAGCGTTCCATTATTGAGACGATATTGTAAGCGATGGGTCACAGGATTGGGAAAAACATCTAATTGTTCCTGTCCTTTGCCGTCTATATTGGCGACCACAATAGCACTGTAAGCAAATGCTGCTGCTCCGTTTGCATCTGCCATATCGACTTGTTTTAGACGATAATAGTAGTCAATATTTGCTTGTACATTTCCGTCGGTATAAGCGTATTGTTGAGGCGAAAGCGTCGTTCCTGCACCTGCAATGCGTCCGACAGATTTGAACTGCTTACCATCTGTACTGCGCTCCAACTCGAAGTGACTGTTATTGGTCTCCGTAGCTGTCTCCCAATTCAGTAAAATGCTCCTCTCCTTTCCTTTAGCCTGAAAGTAAAGCAACTCCACAGGCAATACCAAATTCTGGAAGCCTAGGTCTATTGTGGTATTTGTGTTTAAATCACTGACTGAACCATCTGTGCCGTCCTGCAATG
The DNA here is from genome assembly GCA_038749535.1 of Bacteroidota bacterium. Classification (GTDB taxonomy): domain Bacteria; phylum Bacteroidota; class Bacteroidia; order Chitinophagales; family Saprospiraceae; genus JAAUTG01. The sequence continues at coordinate 29,367 of JBCDHX010000054.1, read as the reverse complement.
GAAATTTTGGCTCGGCAGCACCACTAGGCTCACCCCCCAGAGACAACTCAATATCTAGGGTATACGTATCTGCTGCTGCGGTAAACTGCAATCCATTATCATCGCAATCCATATTGTTGTCTTGCCTTTCGGTGATCATAGAAGAGAATGGCAGTGTATTCAGAGCCTCTCCTCCATCAAAATTAGTAGATGGAACTCTGACGCGGTAAATGCCAGGGGGCAAAGAAGTAAATAAATAATTACCGTCCTGGTCGGTACGTGTTTCAGATAGGACATCTCCTGCGCTATTTGTCAATTCTACTTTGACATTTGGAATGCCCGGTTCGCCGCTTTCCTGAAAGCCATTATTGGCAGTCCCGCCATTCGCTCCTCTATCGTCATATACCGTGCCACCGATACCGACACCCTGCGTAAACCCAAAATCGACAGTCATATCCCCATTATTATCGTCATTGCTGTCCTGATTACCACCTTGTCCATTCTCTCCGGTTGGTTCTTGATTATTGGTCAGTTCGATGATAGGAGAAACAGTTCTTCCTGTACCTGTGCTTTGGATGCCGTTGTCGTCGTCATCTTCTCTATTGTCTTGTGTGTCAGTGACGGTAGAAGAGAGCGAGTAGAGAAACAAAGGCTCATTGACTGTGAAGTTGTCGTTGGGTATTTCGACCTGATAGCGACCTTCGGACAAATTGCTGAAGAAATAATCGCCCACCATCGCATTGCCGGAAGTAGCGCTAGCTGTTGTGCGCATCCCGACTAGTACAGCTATATCAGATCCATCTGTTACACCCACGATTAGACCATCATCTACTGTCAGACCATCTATCATGCCATCGTCTGAGCCGTCGTCCTGTACTTGACCATCTTCACTGAGGTCTAGCCTGCCATCTATCACGGTGACTTCTGCTAGAAAACCGTCATCGTCTTCGTTGCTGATGCCGTCGTTGTTGATGTCAACAAAACCGCCATTGAGGATGGTTGCTACCTGATACAGATTGACTTTGACACCTCCAATACCGCTCTCTCCATCTATTTTTTCAAACTGTCCGTCATTGTCATCGTCTTGAAAAACGGTAGACCCTATGGACACTCTAGCACAATCATATTTGACCAAAACATAAGCAACACCATAGGATTGTTCACCCGGATTGGAGCAAAACTCATACTCGATCTGTGTGCAGTTACCTGGCACATTTTTGAGTGTAGCGGTCAGGATGTTGAAACCATCCGGTCGACCGATGAGTGGCTCTGGATTGATAGTCTGGCTAAAAGTAGAGTTACAAGCTTGAAAGTTAAGTGTGATTGTACGTGCGTCCCCTGCTTCCACCTCTGAAACTGGTACATCTATCTGTAAATCGTACAGGTCTGCCGGATTACCGGATAAAGTGATCGGAATAGAACCTGTGGGCGCGGTACTTCCACAAGGCTGATTGAAGATTTCGTCATCTATGGGCGTACCTTTTCCAGTGTAGCCCAACCTGGGATTGCTGTTGGCAGTCGGGATCAAGGAAAAGAAACTCATGTCTTCTGCGGTATTGTTATTACTAGCATCGACAGTCGCACAAATGAAAGTAGAGCCATCATTTTGTAGCGTCGCTTCCGCGAAAAAGTCACCTTTGACACCTGCGACAGATTGACCATTTTCAGAAGTAAAAGTTACACTATTCAAACCGCCATCGAAAAACAAACTGACGTGAAAGTCTTGCGATACTTGAGTCGGATCGATTCCCCAATCTGCCAGCGTGATACACTTTTGATTGTGTGGCGCGTCTTTTTCAAATCCTGCCGTGCCTACTACTGTATAGTCGGTATCCTGATTACATCGGCTTTCAAATGTCCCTATGGTAGAACAGTCCGCTGCCCGTAGCGTCACGACTACATCTCTAAAGCAGTCTGTTTCTCCATTGAATAAACGGATGGTGTAATCCTGAGCGGTCGCCGGATTAGGAAGTGTGGTAGCGATGACAAGCGGTAAATCAATTGCTGCATTGAAAGGTGTCGCTGCGCTGTAGTTGGGGTTTCCGCTATTGGCAATGAAGCCGTTTCCGGTCACAAAGGCATAGCGATCAGCAGCAGTCACTGTAGCAATGGTGAGCTGACCGTCATTGTTGGGCGTTGTGCCGTCGCAGGTAGCAGGTGAGGCATAGGCAGTCACATTTTGAGGGCGACAAGAAGGTACATTGGAAGCAACTAAAGCAATGGTGAAAGCGCGCCAAGCATTATTGTTATTGGTGAAAGCGGCTGTGCCCGTCGCTCCTGAAAATGCTTGTGTCTCATGTGCTAGACTCAATGTAGCCGCATTGGCATTGGAGCTACCACTACGACCTGTGAATATCTCTGTCGTACCGGATGGAACTGTTGCAAAATTGCCGCCATCACCGTCTGCACCAAACAAACGAATCAATAACACATCGTCTAGTGTAGTCGTGATATCAGGAGCAGTAGGATTGGTAGAGCTACCCGTAGCGACATCTAGCGCATGTATTGGATTGGCGATGTCTACATTGGAGTAGCGACTGATAGCACCGATGGCTTGCTCACTACCTGTCCAAGTGAATGTATAGTTTGCCGGTTCGCTACCATCGGCAATACGAAAATAAATAGCCAATGTCGCATTGTCGCCACTGGCTGTCCCTACGCCATCCGTCGGGTCTATGAGTTGCCAACCGGAAGGTGTCGAGAAACTTGTATTGCCATCTGTCACAACGGTAGCTAGCAAAAGATCATCTAGATTTCCAGCAGGAACAGTGATGGTCAAGCTAGTCACATCACTGCTGCTCAGGCTATTGGCAACACTGACAAATGCAGGTGTCGTCATCATGTCAGCTGGAGTATTTTCAAGGAGACTCGTATGATTGTTATTGGAAAATGCAGTATAACTGCTCGGTGTACCACTAATTAATAGCAGTACTAGGCAAAAGCAAGTTGCCTTTACTAATGGTGTAAAGTAGGAAGTCATCGTGTAATAATTGCTCTAATTCGTATGAGAAAGCAGATGATTATTCTTCTTCTGCTTCTTAGAGTAAACTCGTTGAATTATTGGTTAAAAAAAAGTATTGTATTGTAAAGCTTGTAAAAAGCTAATCGTTTCAATTGAGATGAAGATAATTCAATTTAGTGACAGAGCGGTAATGAGGATTTAACTTTTGTTAGATTGAATACATCGACCAGTACACAGACATCACTTATACTGTGTCGTATACAAATGGTGATTGATCTTTATTTATGTATGACTACAGTAAAGTGACTGTATTGATCTTTTTAACACTAATATACTCTATTTAATCAAAAAAAGGATAAAAGTTTTAAAATGAATTGCTAAGTGAACTTCTTCTGAGATTCGCTTTCCATAGTTCAATATCTTCTAACCAACCCTCAGCTTAACTTTGCTTGTTCTATAAGAAAAGACAATTTTTATGAAAAAGGCAATTATCTATTCGCTGGTTTTATTCATTGCTACTGGTGTAATTTATGACATCGCACGTCCTGAAATAAATGGATGGCTAGGCATCGTTGCTGAATTGGAAAGTGAGACTTCCAAAGATGAAAATATAGTGTTGGGAGAGAAAGATGAAGCGCGCACCACGGTGACAGAAGAAGCAATAGCACCAATGCCAGAAGCTACCAAAGTGGAAGAATTGACATCAAAGCGAGTCGAGACAGCACAACCGATCATCCATCGGCTTCGCTTTCCAGTCGCCAACAAAGACGAAGCATCTGTGATTAGTTTTTTCGGCGATCCGAGAGCTGGAGGAAAACGTCTTCATCAAGGTATAGATATAGAAGCACCGCGTGGCACACCTGTCGTTGCTGTCGCTGATGGAAAAGTCAGCAGTGTAGGTGAGAAGGGCAATGCCGGAAAATTTGTTTGGGTGACAGTCAAATCGACCAAAACAAAATACTTCTACGCACATTTGAATGAACAATGGGTGACAGAAGGACAGCAAGTGAAAGTAGGCGATAAGCTAGGCACCGTCGGCAATACAGGCAATGCCAGACATACGTTGCCACATTTACACTTCGAGATCCGAAAAGATAGAGTTCCTGTCAATCCACTGCCGCTATTGAAAAAGGCAGTTCAGCCCTAATTTTTCACGCAAACACCGATTTTGTCAAACCTGTCTAGTCTGTGGGGAGTTCTGTAAGAAAATATCTTTACCTTTCAGTTAAAAGATGGAAGTCTGACGTCTATTTTGATAACCATGAAGATCAAAATTTAGCATCGTAAATACATACAACACACCTAAAATGTTAACTAAACAAGATCACCAACAACTCAAGATCAAAGGTATCACGGCAGCAGCCGTCGATCAACAGCTCACCTATTTTAAAGAAGGATTTCCATATACCAAAGTCGTTCGTGCTGCCACGATTGGGGACGGTATTATTCGTTTGGGAGATGAAGTCTTGCGTCGCTACGTCGATCAATATCAGCAGCAAAGTCAGCAATTGCGGATTAGTAAATTTGTCCCGGCTTCGGGAGCAGCCAGTCGGATGTTCAAAGCGATATTTGGGTATGTAGATAGCGACGATGACATCGAGCAGCACCCAAAGGCGAAGGAGATCGTGGAGCATTTGGAGGAGTTGGCGTGTCGATCAGATCTAGCATCAGCTTTGGAAGCGAATGGCAAGGATTTGAATCACTTGATGGCACAAAAAGACTACCGCACTATACTTCGTGCACTACTTTACGATGAAGGCTTGGGCTATGGTCAATTGCCCAAAGGCTTGCTACAATTTCACCGGTATAGTGATACAACGCGCACACCTGTCGAAGAGCATTTGATAGAAGCTGCCAACTACTGCGCCGACGAAACGGGACAATCTCATTTGCATTTTACGGTCTCACCGGAACATAAAGAAAAATTCAAAGCACTACTCCACGACAAACAAAGTAGCTATGAACAACGCGAAGGCGTGACCTACAATATCGACTTTTCGCAACAACAACCACATACCGATACCATAGCAGTAGACATGGACGATCAGCCCTTTCGGATGGAAGATGGCAGTATACTGTTTCGCCCCGGTGGACATGGTGCACTCATCGAAAACCTCAATGCACTAGACGCCGACATCGTTTTCATCAAAAATGTAGACAACGTCGCGCCCGATCGCCTGAAAGAAGATACATTTAACTACAAAAAAGCCATCGGTGGCAAATTGCTAGAACTACGTAGCCGTATCTTCTACTACTTGCAACGACTCGATCAAGATCGCTATGCAGAAGTATTGGGGGAAGTGGAAGGTTTCTTGAGGGAGCAATTGTTTTTAGAACTGCCGGCTGACTATCTGGGTTTATCAACTGCGGATAAAGCAAAATGGCTACAAAGCAAACTGAATCGCCCCATCCGCGTCTGTGGCATGGTACAAAATGAAGGGGAACCCGGTGGCGGTCCTTTTTTTGCTGAAAATCCGGATGGTACAGTTTCTTTACACATCGTCGAAAGCGCGCAATTCAACCCCAATGACGAGCAACAGCAGGAGCTACTGAAAACCTCTTCTCATTTCAATCCGGTCGATTTGGTGTGTACGTTGAAAGATTATCAAGGTAACAAATTTGACCTAACGAAATTCGTTAATCACAAGCAAGGCTTCATCGCCGAGAAATCAAAGGAAGGACGAAAGTTGAAAGCACTAGAGCTACCCGGCTTGTGGAATGGTGCAATGGCAGATTGGAATACGGTTTTTGTAGAAGTACCTATCTCTACTTTCAGTCCGGTCAAAGAAGTGAATGATTTGCTAAGGGAGACGCATCGGTGAGAGGAGTGAGAGTGTGAGAGGAGTGAGAGGAGTGAGAGTGTGAGAGTTTCGAGAGTGTGAGAGTTTCGAGAGTGTAAATTTATTTTAGCGGATTTAAACAACAGGGAACATGAACTTACATATTGATAATCAGTGCTTTATCGTCGGCGGGGCGAGTAGTGGATTTGGGAAAGCGACAGCGGAAGCCTTGCTCAAAGAAGGTGCTATCGTTTACGGCATCGCAAGAGGAGCGGACAGATTGCAGTCACTTTTTGAGCGGTATCCAAAACGATTTGTTCCTGTCACTGGCGACCTGACGACGACCGAGACGCTCGATCACCTCTTTGAGTTGTTGGACGGACATATCATCTCCGGTGCACTCGTCAATGCAGGTGGTCCTCCGGCTGCTACCTTCTTAGAAACAAATTTAGAAGACTGGGATGCCGCTTATCGGCAGGTGATGCGCTGGAAAATTGATTTTAGCAAGCGCATGATCGCGCATTTTAAGACACAGCAGTATGGACGATTGGTATTCGTAGAAAGTGTGTCTGTGAAACAGCCCATCGAAAATCTAGTATTGAGTAATGCTTTTCGACTCGGTGTAGTAGGCTTTGTCAAAACACTCGCTCAAGAAGTGGCAGTACAAGGCATCACCATGAATATACTTGCACCCGGCTATCATGCGACGCCAGCTATCAATCGGTTGATCGATAAGAAAGTAGACACCGAAAACATCTCCAAAGAAGCCGCTCAGGCAGCCTTCACCAGTCAGATTCCCGTCGGGAAGATGGGCGCGCCGGATGACTTTGCCGCATTGGCTGTCTGGTTGCTTTCCCCACAGTCGCGTTATCTGACTGGACAGACCATCAGCGTCGATGGTGGTGTGGTACAGGGCGTGATGGGATAATTTTTTATTGAACTCAGACTATGAATCAATCACACGAATATTATATGCAGCTTGCCTTCGATGCTGCCAGGAAAGAAATGAATGCAGGCAATGGTGGTCCGTTTGGGGCAGTAGTCGTCAAAGACGATGAGGTGATCGGTCAGTCTGGCAATCGGGTCTATGCAGAAAACGACCCGACGGCACATGGCGAAATTATGGCAATACGTGATGCTTGTCAGACACTCGGTAGTCGAAAACTAGAAGGCTGCACCTTATATTCTACTTGTGAGCCTTGCCCGATGTGCTTTTCCGCTATTTATTTTTCGGGTATCCAAAAAGTCTATTTTGCTGCTTATCATAGTGATGCCGGAAGGATTGCAGGTTTTGGTATGGAAGCACTGTACACCGAGCTTACAAAACCCATCGAAGCGCGCGAACTTACGCACATACAACTGGCACGAACGGAAGGTATTGAACTATTAGAAGAATGGACAAAAGAATAAAACGTCTGCCCGCCGAATGGGAAGCCCAATCCTTCACTCAATTTACGTTTCCGCATCGAGATTCAGACTGGGCTACCACTTTCGAGGAGGTTGTAGCTTGCTTTGTCAATTGTATTGATGCTATTGTAGCCTTTCAGCCAGTCTTAGTGGTTTGTGCCAAAATAGATGAAGTCAAGAATTACCTTTCACATCTAGATCAATCCAAAATTGACTATGTCGAACTGCCTTCCAATGACACTTGGGCGCGCGATCATGGTGGCATTACGATTGAAGAAAATGGCAGATTAATGTTGATTGATTTCAAATTCAATGGTTGGGGGCTAAAGTTTCCTGCCAATTTTGACAATCTATTAATAAGACGGCTGTGGGAGTTGAATAAATTTCAAAATGCTGATTTTTTTTCAAAAAACTTTGTGCTAGAAGGTGGCAGCATCGAAAGCGACGGTGCGGGAACATTACTGACAACTAGCGAATGCTTACTTTCACCTAATCGAAATCCCGAGTTCAATAAGGTGGAAATCGAAGCACATCTAAAAGACTTTTTTGGACTGAAACGTGTACTCTGGCTCGATCATGGCGCACTGGAAGGCGATGATACCAATGCACATATTGACACACTGGCGCGTTTTTGTGATGAAAAAACAATCGCTTACGTGCAGTGTCAGGACGAAAGGGATAGTCATTTTAATAGTCTCCAAAAAATGGAGCAGCAACTCCGACAATTTCGGACGCTATCTGGCGACCCTTATCGCCTCCTTCCATTGCCGATGCCACAAGCGATTTATGACGAAGACGGACAGCGACTGCCTGCTACCTACGCCAATTTTTTATTTGTCAATAATGGGCTGATCGTCCCGACTTATGGTGTCCCGCAGGATGAAGAAGCATTGCATATTTTTAAGTTATTGTTTCCCAAACGGAAAGTAGTAGGCGTCAACTGCCGCGCTTTGATTGTGCAGCATGGTTCTTTACATTGCATTACGATGCAGTATTCGCAGGGAGTGTGATATGTTAGCCGTTAGACATATATTCAAAATGCTCACAATCAATTAGTTATGTTTGCAATTGTCCTATATCTTCATTCATTTTTATAAACAACAATCATGCCCAACTTCGAAGATCGACTCAAGGGCGGACATCCCAATTCGCTCGGCAATACTGTAGAAATTGTAGAAGAAGTCCTTCTGACACCTGCGCTATTTAATGAACTATTTCACTGCTATTACAGTGACGATGAAGTCGTGCGCCTGCGCGTCTCCAATGCCATGAAGCGTATCGCCAAAGCCGATAAACAGCTTGTCCTGCCGTATATGGATCAGATCCTCAACGACATTTCCAATATAAATCAAGCCTCGACTAAATGGACATTGGCACAACTCTTCAAATTGCTCAAAAAAGATCTGACAGACATACAAATCGCTCAAGCTAAATCCATCATGCAGCGCAACGTAGCCACCTCTACCGACTGGATCGTTTTGAACATGACGATGGAAACATTAGGCGATTGGGCGCAGCGAGATGAGGCACTCAGAGACTGGTTGTTGCCGCATTTGCAGCGGCTGAGTTTGGATGGGCGGACTTCTGTAATGAAGAAAGCGGATAGGTGGCTGGCGAAGCTGGAAGGTTGAGCGGCGGTCATTTTTCTATTTGGACAATTGAAAAGTATCTAGTACTTTGGACAGACAACAAAACGAAACATCATGGCTAGACGAAAAAATCGTAAACAAATTCAAGCGAAGAAAGAAGAAAAACAAGCAAAGCAGTTCTTTATGATTGCTGGTATTTCTGTGGCGGTCATTCTGCTATTACTGTTCATTGTTTATCAGAATGTATAGTATAGTGATAGGTGGCTCAGGTATACTTTTGAGCGATGAGCGACAAACTAGATGAGCAAATCAAAATCTGTCATCTATCCAGACATATCATATTTTCGTCCAAATAACTCGCCTTTCTACTACAGAGCTATTATCTTTGGAAACACGTAAAAGAGAGTCTATGTCATCAACACCGACGGATTACAAACTGGCGAGGCAGCGCGTCAAAGAGAAGCAAAAGTTCAAAAAAGGACTGGCGACTTACATTATCATGAGCATCTTCTTTTTCCTGCTCAATGTATTCACCAACCCCGGACACTGGTGGTTCATTTATCCAGTCCTGGGGTGGGGGATCGGTATTGCGAGTCATTACTACAAAGCCTATGTCGCGCCACGCGAAGAAGACAAAGCGATGGAAGAAGAAATGCGCCGACTACAAGCGCGCAATCGTCGCATAGAAGGTGAAAAAGCAGATGAAGATGTACTAGATTTAGAAGATTTTCGACCACGACCCGAAGCACAACCGGAGGCACAAGAACAACCCAAATGGAAGGACGGCGATCTCGTATAGTCGGTATAGACTACGGCTCTAAAATGGCAGGCACGACGGTCATCGCTTATGCTGAAAATGATCGTATTCAGTTTCTGCAGTCTGCCAAAAAGCAAGATGCAGACGCTTTTTTGCTACAAAGCATCGAAGCGAAACAATTCACGCATATTTTTCTGGATGCACCACTTTCGCTACCCGGCGTTTATCAGAATCTGCCAAAGTATGATGATTATTTTTACCGGAAGGGAGACAAAATTCTCAAAGCCATGTCGCCAATGTTTTTGGGTGGACTGACGGCTCGCGCCATGCGACTGAAAGCACAACTCAATAAAAAGGGGGTACAGGTCACCGAAACCTATCCCGGCTATTGGGCGAAGCAATTTCAGCTCGCGGACTATCATTACAAAAAGCAGAAAGTACATTTGGCGGACTGCTGTGCTTATGCGATTCAGCAGTTGGATTTGCCTTTTGAGGTAGACACTATTGGGAATTGGCATCAGCTAGATGCGTTGTTGGCGTTTTTTGTGACTTGGCGGCATCAGCAAGGAAAAACGGAGTTGTTTGGTGATGAAGTAGAAGGTGGGATTTTGGTCTGATATTTGGTGCAGATTAAATTTCAGTAAGTGTTTGATTATTAGATAATTATGTTATTGATTTCAAGTAATTTTCCCATCGCTCGCGCTGTCGCCAAATCGACTGCCACAACGCCATTTGATTCTCAGCACGTACTAGATTATGCATTGGATAATGAATGGGATAGTAAACATCATTCGCCAAAAAATCGGTCAGGAAGCGTAGCACTTGCTCCAAAATAATCCACAACGCACCATCCAATAAGTGCGTTTTTTCTGTCTCCGTCAGCATCGGATGGATTTCTTTCAAATAAGCATGACTCAATGCCTCAAAAACGTCATATCGCGCTTCGATATCCTTTGCCGGAGCGTGATCTTCGGCATGACTATTCGTAAATGTCCGTACCATATCCCCAAAATCCGACAGTATCGTACCGGGCATCACTGTATCCAAGTCGATGACACAAACACCGCTATATATCACTGCATCCAGCAAAACGTTGTCTGCTTTTGTGTCATTATGCACTACTCGGAGCGGCAAATTTAGATCGATGACCTGCTGAAAAAGAGAAGCTTCTTCTTCTACGAATTGGATGACAGATTGTGCTTGTTGCAGTCGCTCCAAACTGGCTTTGGGCTTGATATGTTGATAGTATTCATACCTACTGGCGCTGTCATGAAATCCCGGCAGTGTGATCGCCAATTGTTCTACCGGAAAATCCCTCAACGCGTACGCAAATTGTCCGAAAGCTTTTGCTGCAGCCGCTGCTTGTTCGGGAGTTTCTATTTTAGAATAGGAAGTCGTATTGTCCAAAAATGGAGTCGCTCGCCAGTGGTGATTTTGAGTGTCTACATGAAGATATTGTCCATCTTTAGTTGCTAATGGATGCAGCAGTTTCATCGCATAACTCGGCTGCTGCTCCAAGTGTGCCGCTATGTATTTCATATTGCTGACGATGCCATTAGGATCGCGAAATACCTGCGTATTGATCCGCTGTAAAACGAAAGCATTATCACCATAGATATCTACCAAATACGTCTGATGAATGTGACCGTTCCCTAATGGCTGAATGGATTCAATCGATTGATTATCAATAAATTGAATAGCAATTTTTTCTAGTCCCTCTTTACTGTACCACACTCGAAAATCGTTCTTTCAGGAAGTCCAGTGCCAGCGCATTTGCCTCTTGTGCTGCCTTTTCTGCATAGCGTGGGCTACTTGGATTGGCGAAGGCATGATCGGCATCAAAAGTGTGGATTGTCATATCCTGTCCGGCAGCTTCGACGACTTCTTTTAGCGAGTTGGCATACTCCAAAGTGATGTGTTTATCTTGCTCTGCGAAGATGCCCAAAATATCTGTCTGGATAGGTGTCATACTTTTGAGTTGTTTGAGCGGTGCTGCACCATAGTATACGACTGTGCCAGCAGCTTGCTCACCCAAAAGATAAGCAGCACGCGTTGACCATCCTCCACCGAAACACCAGCCAACAGTGGCTATTTCGGCTTGTTCGCCAGCCATATTCTGCGCGCCTTTGACGATGGCTTTGAGTCGTTCTTCGTCACGCGACCCGGTCAGCTTCGCTGCTTTTTCACGCTTGTCGGTCACTTCTCCATCGTATAGATCTATCGCCAATACGTGTACATTGTCCAATTCGGCAAATAAACGATCTGCTTCTTGCTTGATTTGGTCGTTGAGTCCCCACCATTCGTGGAAAACAAATAGGTATTGATTGCTTGGCGATTCGCTTTGCAAGGCATAGGCTTCTCCGGTTTTGCCATCCGGCGTTTCAAAAGAAATCATTTCCCCATTGCCTTCATAGGCGATAGCTTCCGGTTTCTCGTGTTTTTCTTGAAAGGTACTGTCTCCGGCAACTTCGACGATGTCTTCAGCAGGTTTTTCCTCATTGTTGCATCCCAACGCTAGGGCGAATAGTAGTAAAAGAGATAGGCGCATAATGGTATTGTTTTTGCTTTAAAACTATGTGAAGATAGAAAAGTTGGGCACGTGAAATGAACAAATTCGCATATCTTTGCGCTTCAAATTTTTATTCACGGATAAACTGCAATTGTCTGATGAAAAAACAACTGTATAATTTAGTCAACAAAGAAGAGCTGAAAGAACAGCTTCTTCAGGATGAGACCGCGCGGACGACGCTCTCTTTCTATCAGTATGCATATATCGCCGACCCTCACCAATTCCGAGATGACTTCTATGCCGGACTGAGCGAACTAATGGTTTTTGGGCGAATTTATGTGGCCCAAGAAGGAATCAATGGACAGATTTCTGCGCCTACCACTCAGTTGGACGCGCTGAAAAATTACCTCTACAGCATTCCTTTTCTGGAAGGTATTCGACTCAATATTGCCATCGACGATGACGGCAAATCGTTCTACAAACTCAAAATCAAAGTACGCCCCAAAATTGTCGCCGATGGACTGGACGACTCTACATTTGATGCAACTAAGCGCGGGACACCGTTGAGTGCTGCCGACTTCAATGAACTCACGGAATCGGAAAACACCATCGTCGTCGATATGCGCAATCATTACGAGAGCGAAGTGGGCTATTTCAAGGATGCCATTCTGCCGGATGTTGAAACCTTTCGGGAGGCTTTGCCGGTAGTAGAAGATATGCTGGAAGACCAAAAAGACAAGCATATCGTGATGTATTGCACAGGTGGAATCCGTTGCGAAAAAGCAAGTGCCTACTACCTACATCGTGGCTTTGAGAATGTCTATATGGTAGAAGGTGGTATCATCGACTATGCCCGCCAATGCGAAGCAGAGGGATTGGAGAATAAATTCATTGGCAAAAATTTTGTCTTTGACGAGCGCATGGGCGAACGCATCAGCGAGGACGTGATCGCGCACTGTCATCAGTGTGGTGCGCCTTGCGATACGCACGTCGATTGTGCCAATGATGCCTGTCATTTACTATTCATCCAATGCGAAAAATGTGCAGAAAAGTACAACCATTGTTGCTCTACCACCTGCGCAGATTTCATACAACTACCCAAACCTCAACAACAAATATTGCGCAATACCATCGTCTTCAATGGACTCAAGTTCGGGAAAGGTCGCTACAAAGCAGCATGGAAAGATCCGCAGTTAGAGAAAGTGGATTGAGTGAAAGGAATCTATCTTATTTAGATTGGTTATCAATACTTTTTAAGTGCGAAGTATTGATAACCTATTGATTGTTTGCTCTGAATGCTTCGAAGGATAATAGCTGAAAAACGATCTATACGCGCTCCAATTTATAAGGCGCTGAGTGTCCAGCATTCCATTGACAGACATATAGATTTTTGTCTTCATCCACGCAGACATCATGACCATGCCAGATCGGGCGCGTCGAAAGCTGATGAGCAGGCTGCAATTGTCCGTCTTTATAGATAGGCGCAGAACCGCCCGGATTGGAGACTACTGTATCGCCTTCTAGTACAGTAACAAAACCGGAATGTGCTTGCCAATCCATCGTACCATCTTTTTGTTTCGACCAACAAATACCTGTGTACAGATTGTCGTCATCAATGACCGCACGACACGGATACAGACCCGGCAACTTGAGGGTACGTACATACTTACCATCTAGCGTGAAAAATTTATACTCGTTTTTGTTACGCGAAGAGCAGACGAGCAGCGGATTGTCTTGATCGCGCATATCTAGCGTCACACCATGCGCATTGTGGATGTTGTAGTTTTCGTCTTCGTTGTCGTGACCGCCCCATTTTCTGATGAACTGACCTTTGGCATCATAGTGCAAAATATAATCGGTACTGTATCCATCGGCGATGTAGATGTCGCCATTGGGTGCGATAGCAACTTCCGTCGGGCAGAAATAGTCCGTCGGTTCGTACGCGCCGACCGTTTGCGGATGCGCAATATCAAAAATCACGTTGCCGTCCAGGTCTGTTTTGGTGACGCGTCCATTTTGGCGGACAGTCTCTCCTCTGCGATTGACGTACCATCCGGCATCCGTCAAGTACAAAAAATCCTCTTCACCTTCATGACTGATCGTGAGCCCATGACCGCCCGGATACTGCGTCCCCCAATAGTCCAATAACTTACCCGATTTGTCAAAGATCAAGACATTATTGGCGGTATGATCACCGAGCATGAACAGCCTTCCTTTGCTATCCATGACCATCTCGTGGCAGTTGAGCAGTGGATTTTTGACGGCACTCATTTTTGCCCAATTGGTCTGCAATTTGTATTGATAATCACCATGTCCTAGTATGACATCTTCGTCGATGATTCTCTTGTGTCGTCCAACCTTGGCACTGAGCATCGGCATCGTGATCGCACCTAATGCAGCGGTACTCACTCCTTTGATAAAGTTTCTTCTGTTTGTCATTGGTTGTCTATTTCGTTTTGAATGTGCTTCGGCAAGATAGGGGATACAAAAAGTTACAACGGCATCTTTAACATTTTTACATCCCAATATTCCTGAAACAAAGCCATCGTCACCTCCATTCGCTCTTCATATTCCAGGCGAACATAGCGTGGTGAGTAGGTTTTTTCTTCTTCGGGTTGAAAAGATTCGTCGTTTATGCCTGCTATAAAGCTCTTAATGGCTTTGGGCAAAACTTGCAAATTGTAGCCACCTTCTAGGGTCGCAAATACATTATCAAAAGTTGAACGCAGTAATTTCCCAATGGCATGATAAGAATGATTGGTCACATTCAACTGCAATAAAGGATCGTTTTGATGGGCATCAAATCCGGCAGAAATGGCGACTACATCGGCATCAAATTGCTTTAAAGCTGGAAGTACGCTATGGATGGCGTGCATAAATAAATCGTCGCCACATTCTGGCGGCAGCGGTATATTCAGATTATAGCCCTTGCCTTTGCCACTTCCTATGTTCTCAGCAGGACCTTTATCGTCAGGAAAAGCAGGATGCTGATGGAGGGAGCAAAACAGTACTTGATCGGTCTCATAAAAAATGTGAGAAGTGCCATCTCCAAAGTGTCCATCAAAGTCCAAAATAGCGACGCGCTTGCCTTGATTGACGAGTATTTGTACTGCAATTGCTATGCTATTGAACAAACAAAAGCCACTGCCATACTTTGCGTAGGCATGATGTCCTGGCGGACGCACCAAAGCAAAATTTTGACTTTCACTCGCCAAAATTGTCAATTCCACAGCCGTCAACGCTGCGCTGAAACTATCCGGCGACGTGACTGTATCTACATCCCATCGACCACCACCCTGCGTACATAGTTCTTTGATGGTTGCGATATAGTCCGGCTCATGTACCAGAGCCAAGTGAGCTTCATCCAGAGTCACTTCTGTCGTCGGTAAATGTGCAAAAGTTTGTAGTCTTTTTGAAGTTTCGGCATGATCGCCTGTGTCGTGTAGAAGGACATCAGGATGGTATAGCGTTTTCATGGATATGTAATTTGTATATTTTACAATGGTCGTGAGACTGTGACTGAAAACTCCCACAATTCTCATATTGTTTTGTAGCCACGAAAAGACAAGAAACGACTATGCACTATTGGGAAATTTTCAAATCCGGCTACCAAAACTACGCCAATTATTTGTGGCAAGAACTCACTAACCCTTCTTGGCACAATTATTTATATTGGCTCATCGGTGTTTCCACGTTCTTTTTGCTGCTGGAATGGTGGCGACCTTGGCGCAAAACACAAGCCAAATTTCGTAAAGACTTTTGGCTGGATTTCTTCTATATGTTTTTCAATTTCTTCCTCTTTTCGCTATTGATTTACAATGCAGCTTCTGACGTGGTTGTTGCTTTCTTCAATGACGGCATCAAAGCAGTGACCGGATTTGACTTACAAGCTTCCAATCCTTTGCAGACCGCACCGCTTTGGGTCGTTTTGCTCGTCGGTTTTGTGGTTCGTGATTTCGTGCAATGGTGGATTCATCGGTTGCTACATCGCGTGCCTCGCTTATGGGAATTTCACAAAGTGCATCATTCTGTAGAACAGATGGGCTTCGCTGCTCACTTGCGCTACCATTGGATGGAAAATGTGGTGTATCGGACGCTGGAGTATTTGCCGTTGGCATTGCTAGGTATTGGGTTGTACGACTTCTTTATCATTCACATCTTTACGCTAGCCGTTGGTCACTTCAACCACTCCAATCTGACGGTCTCTCCTAATATGAAAGGGATGGTGCTCGGTGGATTCATTGGCTTATTGATTGCTGTTGGCGCATTTGAAATCAACTTACTCCAAAGCCCAACTATTGTTCAGCAATCATTGGTCGTCGCCATAGGAATAGTAATCGGACGTTTTGTCTTTAGCCGATTTATGAATTACCTATTCAACAGCCCCGAAATGCACATTTGGCATCATGCCTACGAGCTACCGGATACCCATCAGTACGGCATCAATTTCGGACTGACGCTAGCGATATGGGACTATATTTGGGGGACAGCACACATTCCACACTCTGGCAAGGACATTCGTTTGGGTTTTGAAGGTATCGAGCAGTTTCCTCAAGATTTTGTGGGTCAGAATTTGCATGGGATAACTAAATCATAGGTCATGGGGTATAAATCATGACCCATAAAACATAACCCAATCACCTCACTTCCACCACATCTATGTAAAACAATAAATCCTTATTCGGTTCGACTTTGCCTTCTAGACCTTCTGCGCCATACGCTTGTTCAGATGGGACAAATAGAATGGCTTTTGTGCCTGCTTTCATGACACGCAATCCATTTTCCCACCCTGGTACAATTTTGCGTTCACCGACGATGACACTATATGGTTCGCCCGTGGCATAGGAGCCACCGAAGGGTTTTCCATCCTCCGTGATACAGTAAAAATGATGGATCACACGGCTGGCAGTTTCTACCTGTTTACCATCTCCAGGGTCTAAGATCATATATTGAAGACCAGTGTTGGTCTTACGGAGGCGAGTTGTGAGTTCTCCATTTTTATACTGTTCATTGGTCTTGCGTAGGAGGGCGACGATATCCGGTTCGCGGTCGATGAGTGCTTGTTTTTTCCTAGCTTCTTCTCTGCCTACTTCTGCACGTTTGGTGGCATGTTCTGTACGTGTCAGTACATCCACAAGTACGATGTCATAATACACCATATCGCTGTCCTCAAATCCTCTAGGTTTTGTTTCCAAAGTGTCGATTTGATAGTAAAGGGTCAAACTATCGCCCGGTGACATAATACTGAAGGCATCCATCTGTGGAGCAGGATTTTCTTTTGGTGTGAAAGGCGCGGTTTTGAAGCTTTCCCCTTTGATGGTATTTTTTTGAGTCGAATAGACTAGCCCTTCGTCGTTGCGGATGTACATACGGAAATGGATGTATTCGCCGAATTGAGGATTTTTTCCTACTTTATCTTTATGAAAAACGACTGGATAGCCATTAGGAGTGACTTTGTAGTTGTCTACTGGAAGTGGCTTGGGTTCTTTTTTGACTTTAATCTCTTTTTTTTTGAAATCAAGCATGACCAGATCATAATAGATATAATCTTCGTCCTCGAAGTGCATCGGCTTTTGAGCCATAGTGTCGATAGCGTAAAAAATAGTCACACTATCGCCCGGCGACATAACACTGAGTGCGTCGATGTGCGGTTTGACCTGATTCCGCTCTAGCGTGGTGCTAGGAAGGACAGTTGTTGTAAAAGGTAGTGGATTGTTGGGGGTTTCAAAAGAGCGGTGAAGTAGGCTATCGCTATTGCGGACATACATTCTGTAGCTGACTTCGTCGCCTGGCGCTGGACTGGCTCCCGTAGCATCCTTGTGATACATCAATTCATAGCCGTTGGGCGTGCGCTGACGTTTGTCTTTTGTTTTGCAAGCTGCTAGTAAGCTAGACAGCAAAATGAGGTATAAACTGTATCGTAAAATGTTCATGTTATTGATAGTAGTAAGTAAGAATAAGAGAATTAAGGAAGGTGACCGAAGACAAGTATTTATCATCCGATTTACATTTCACATTTGGCGTTTCACATTTTACATTCGTTTGTCACAAGATGAAGTACAAGTAGTTGTAATGATTTTTTGGCGTATTCAGATCAAGCCTGTAATTCTTCTTCATAAAGCGGCAAAATCTCTTTAAACTGCCGAATCGTCGCTCCCAATCCTTTAAACGAAGCACCGCCTGCTGCATTGCGATGACCGCCGCCTCTGAAATACTTTTGCGCGATTTCCTGCACCGAAAAGTCCCCTTTGGAGCGTAAGGATATTTTGACAATGGTCGGCTGCTCCATGATGAAAGCTGCCATTTTGATGGGTTTGATCTTCAAAATATAGTTGACAATGCCCTCGGTATCTCCTCTCGAAATACCATAGTAAGCATAGTCTTTTTTCGTCAAATAAATGAGTCCGGTATTGTACTCTTCATAGATTTCTAAACGATTGTTCAAGCAATGCCCCAATAAGCGTAAGTGCTTCTCTCTCAGGCTATTGGTGATGTGATCTTGTATGGTATAGTCATCGACGCCTAGCTCCACCAAGTCCGCTACGGTACGGAAAAGTTTAGGCGATGTTCCAAATTTGAAAGAACCTGTATCCGTCAAAATGCCGGTCAAAATACACTCTGCCAATGGAATTGTGATCTTGTCTTTTTCATCCAACATCAACAGAAAGTCATACACCAATTCGCAAGTCGAACTCGCCATGGTCTCCGACAGTACAAAGTCTGCAAATGGCTCAGGATCTAAATGATGATCGATCATGACCACCTTCGCCTCCGAGTCGGTATGTAAGACTTCTCCCAATTTATCAATGCGATCTAGACTATTAAAATCCAAACAAAAAACAATGTCCGCCTGCCGCATCAAGTCTCTCGACCGATCTTGCTCTAGGTCAAAAACGATAATGTCTTTTATACTCGGCATCCAATCCAAAAATTCTGGATACTCTGAGGGCATCAAAACACGCACAGTATGCCCTAGCTGATTGAGGTAGTGATACATCGCCAAACTCGAACCAATCGCGTCCCCATCGGGATTACGATGCGAAACGATGACGACACTTTTAGGCTGGGAAAGTAGTTGTTTTAAATCGGCTAAATGCTCCATGCGTTGAAAAATTAGAGCGCGAATTTCTTACTTTTTACTTAACTACGCAAATGGAAAGCTGGTATATTCGCGCACGGTTACAGAAAATCAGTTTTATCGTTTTCTATATACTTAAACTGGAGTACCGTCTTCCGACTCAATTGGAGAAAATGCGACTACACCTTTAATATTCTTGAAATAGCGATCAGCTAAAATCATGGATTCATAGCCAAGCTTTTGCTGAAGAAGTCTAATATCTATCGTCTAATTTCTAAAGTCCTAAAAAAATACACCTAACCATATAAAACAATGAGTACAGCAAAGAAAGCAGTGATCGGCATAGATTTAGGCGGCACATTTACTAAAATCGGCATTGTTGACCGTGATGGAAACGTATTGGCACTAGAGCGGTTTCCGTCTCATGCCGATGAGCCATTCGAGACGTTTTTGGAAGAACTACAACAGGTTTATGATCAAATCGTGCTCAACCTTCCTGATAACACACAAATTATTGCCTGTGGCATCGGCGCACCGAGTACCAATTGCTTTACCGGAGAAATGGAAAATCCTTCTAATTTTAGTTGGGGAGAGGTTGTCCCACTTGCTAAAGGTGTCAATGGTATTTGTAATGTGCCGGTTCATGTTAATAACGACGCGAATGTTGCTGCTTTGGGAGAGATGAAATTTGGTGGCGGAAAAGGGATGCAGCATTTGGCAGTTATTACTTTGGGCACAGGTTTGGGTGGTGGATTTATCATCAATGGACGCTTACACATTGGACATAATGGAATGGCTGGAGAAATTGGGCATACCAATGCAGTACGTGGCGGCAGACAGTGCCGATGTGGTTTGAAAGGCTGTATTGAACAATATGTTTCTGTTACAGGTATCCGAAGAACAGTTGAAGATTTGTTGATGGAAAAGGGAAGAGAAAGTCTGCTCCAAGGACAGTCTTTTGAGGAAATTACAGGTAAAGAAATCTCGGAAGCCGCACTAGAAGATGATGCTGTTGCACTGGAAGCATTCGAGATCACAGGGCGTATGTTGGGTGAGAAATTAGCAGATGTTATTGCTTACTTCAATCCTGAAGCTATCTTTTTGACAGGTGGTTTAGCCAAAGCACGTCATTTTATCTTAGAACCTACCCGTAGGCATATGTTGAAAAATATCTTTCATATTTATAAAGGTAGAGCCAAGGTCATGATTTCTGAATTGGTCAATAAAGAAGGGGCGGTTTTGGGTGCAGCGGCTTTGGCTTGGCAGCGGTTGGAGGTGAAGTAATAAGGGGCATGGTATAGATCATACCCTTTATTACTATTTGTCTTATCGTTTCTCAAACCCCTCCGGTCGCTTCCAGCGCACAGGCGGCGCAGGCTCAGGCTTGAGTTCAAATTCTCCTTCTTCGTCTGGCAAGCGTAATGCTTCCTGCACAGCTCTTTCCAACTGTGGATCACGACCTGCTACAACCAACTTTGGTTCTTGAATGACTTCAATATCTGGCGCGACACCAACATTTTCTACTGCCCATTCGCCATTTAGATCGAAAAAGCCGCCACGTGGTGCGACCATACGTCCACCATCAATAAAAAGAGGTGTATCCCAAGTACCAACTAGACCACCCCAAGTTCGCGTACCAACCAGAGGACCTATCTCTTTAGCATGGAACATATAAGGCAGGAGATCGCCACCAGAGCCGGAACGCTCGTTGATGAGCATTACTTTCGGTCCCCAAATGCCTGCCATCGGTGTCGTCCAAGGTCGATTATCATTTGCTCGGCTGTTGAAAAAACCAAATAGTTCTCGCGACATAATATCAACCATATAGTCTGCTGCCGAACCGCCACCATTGTTGCGCTCGTCAATGATGGCTCCTTTTTTATCTTGCTGAGAGAAATAATACCGATTGAAATATTGGAAACCACGCCCGGATGTATTAGGCACGTAGACATACGCCAATTTTCCGTTTGATAATTCGTCTACTTTTCGTCGATTACTTTCTATCCAATCCCACTCGCGCAACTGAAATTCGCTGGAAACAGGTTTAACCAGAACCTCAGTTGCTGCTGCTAGGTCGGTTGTTTTGCCGATGCTCAAAGTTGTCGCTTGACCGCTTGTTTGCTCTAGTAATTGATACGGATTGGTAGGTGATGCTAGAGGTTGTCCATTGACAGCTAGAAGATAATCACCTGCTTGAATATTTGTACCAGGCAAGTGTAGCGGAGCATCTACGTTTGGATTCCAGTTTTCTCCAGTATAGATCTTCGCAATTTTATAATAGCCATTTTCTTCCTCAAAATCACAACCCAATAAACCAACTGGTACACGATCAATATCTGGCATATCACCACCTCGGACAAAAGAGTGCCCAATCGCCACTTCACCACTCATGATGTCGACCACATAGTTCAAATCGGTACGATGACGCACATCATTGATCCAAGAACTATACCATTCGTATACATCATCCCAAGGTGCGCCATGTACATTATCAACGTATAAGAAGTCGCGCATAAATCGCCAGCCTTCTTTAAATATTTGATGATATTCTGCTTGTGGATCAACCTTGATTTTGGGAGCAACTGAAAGTAGACCATCTCCATCTTTCGGCGGACTAGCTGTCTGCACTAGATATTGATTACCATTTTTCTGATACAATAAATGACTGCCGTCAAAAGAAGTCGAAAGATTATTTAGCCCTTTGACAAAAGGTTTAGCTTCTTGCTTTTTGGTATCATAATGATGCAAAGTGGTATTTCGGTTATCTGGTAGCAATTCCACCACAAAAACAGAATGCTCAGGTGCTCTGTCTAAAGCGATATAGTTGCTAGCGGGTAATTTCAGCGCGACAATACGACTTGATATATTTGTCTCATCAATCTTGATTGCCATCTCATCGTCTTCGTCCTCATCTTCCGATTCTTCTGTCTCTTCCTCTTCGCTTTCTTCGTCATCATCATTTTCTTCCTTCTTCTCGACTTCCTCTTCATCACTTTTGACCAAAAGCGGCGATTTCACATCTTCATTGAGCAGTAAAGCGTATAAACTTCGACTAACATTTGGGTCGTAGGAGCTCATATCCAGCCAACCGCTATTCAATCCATAGTCTGTACTCGCCAAAAAGTACAAATATTCACCATTTTGATCCCAAACCGGACTCATCGTATCTGCCATTCGATCAGTCAACTGAATCGTTTTGCCACTATCAATGTTATACACAAAGATCGCTTTGAAGTGACTCTCCAACTGACGCGCATAGCAAATCCATTTGCTATCAGGCGACCAAATAGGATTCATGGATCGATTGGGATGTGCGTAACGATCAGTTGCTACGATCTTGCTTGTACCTTCCTCTATATCGACAACCCAAATATTGTAATCGGTATCCGTAAATGCCAAGTGTTTGCCATCCGGCGACCAGTCGGGCGTGAAAAAGAAAGTTGGATCAGGCATTGAAATACTTTTCTTGTTCAATCCTTTTTGATCGGCAATATGCAATTCATATTCGCCATTGGCATCCGAAAACCAAGCAACTTGATCTCCCTTTGGCGACCAACTAGGCGCACGATCTGCCACACCGGGCGAATTGGTCAGATTTCGCCAGCTTCCATTTTCTTTTGGGACAGTAAATACCTCACCACGATGTTCAAAAACGACTCGTTTGCCATTGGGAGAAACAGTAGCATTACTCCATCTACGCGAACTGACCGTTTCCCATCTTGGACGCGCAAAATTCATATCGCCACGGATATTGATCACCAACTGTTTCGCTTCACCGCTTTCTGGATCGAGTAGATGTAAATAACCGCCTTGCTCATAGATGATCGCATCATCGCAAGCATCTAGGCTTTTGACATCAAATTTTTTGTGCTGTGTGACCTGTATTTCTGCTTTTGTCGCCGGATCGAATGACCAAATATTACTGGCGTAGTCACGCTCAGATAAGTAGTAGACTTTATCGCCAAACCAAATAGGAGAGAGGTGACGTTCTTGATCTGGTTGAGGGGTACGCATGAGTTCTTTTGTCTCCATATCGACTATCCAAATCGGTATCGCTTGTCCACCGCGATAGTTGCGCCATTCGTTGTCCCAAGGTACAATAGGCTCATAGGCGAGGTATTTGCCATCAGGAGAAATTTCACCATAAGCAGATCTTGGGATGTCAAGGGCTACGGGTAAGCCACCTTTCTGACTGATGGTATAAAACTGGTTGGTCTGAGTAGGATGCGCTTTTCGACTGGAGCGAAAGAGAATTTCACCATCTGGTGTCCAGCCTTGTACTTCATCTGCTCCGGGATGCCAAGTCAGTCTTTTGGGTTCGCCACCTTCTGCTGGCAGGACATAGACATCTGTATTACCGCCATATTGTGCGGAAAAAGCGATCCATTTTTCATCAGGCGAATAATGAGGAGAAGATTCATAACCTTCATTGGTCGTCAATCGTATGGCATCTCCGCCACTTCTCTCTACTTGCCAAAGGTCATTGGCATAGACAAATGTGATGTGTGTATTGGAAATGGTCGGTTGCCGAAGGAGTTGTGTGCCTTGGCTAAAAAGGGTAACATGAATAGTAAAAACGAACGGAATAACAAGTGTGTATATACGCATGACTTCATTTTAGACGTAAACGATGATGTTACTAATTAGCATAAGAAGATATTTCTATGCCTGTAATCGCTCCAAAAAGTAATCTGGAGTCGCTATATTCTACGGAACACCCATTCATCGTTTTGACATATGTGGTGCTTTTAAAGACTTTCTTGATCCAGTGTTCAAGACTATCATCTAGTCTGAACTTTTCTCTATTCTTTAAATAATATTCAATTGCAGTAAATCGAGTTGCTGGATTTTTGCTATACATTAGATACTCTAGCTCATCTCCTGTTAATGATTCGGCTATTTCGATGAAGTGTTTTCTGTTTTTCAGATATGAATAAGAGTATCCGCCTTTCAACCCATATTCTATGCCTGACTCGGTTGAAAAATAGAATTTTACGGATCTATTTAAATCCTCTTGAGTTATCGTCCCATGGTACGAATCAAGTGGTTCATTCATTACATCCAAGTTGTAGTTAATCGCTTCCTTGTACTCGTTGATGTTAAAGCTTAAACGATACCAATTTTTATATTTCTGAATTATGGGTTTCTTATCCGGTAGTTCGAGAAAGATTCTATAGCCTAGTAAGCTGTCTCTTCGAAAGTAAAACTTTGTTCGGATTGATATATACCCTCCTCCAATAGCTCTCTCTACTACCTTGTAGTCAAAACCTAAATTGTCATATCTGTATGTTTCTAGACTATCTTGAGTTACTTCGAAGAGTGAAAGTATTTCATCAGAACCTTCTAAATACTTGCTTCCGACTTTTTCGATTAACCTTTTATCTTGCATCTTCCATACAAAGTTTTGAGCATTTAAACTCACTGTTATTAGCATTAAAATCGGATATACAATTGTATTCAGTCTCATTGAATTAAAAGCTTAACTTTCAGGAAAGTTATTACAAAACTACTGATATTTAATACTTTAGCTGGAATAGCTATCTGCTGAAAGCTAATTGTACTGACATATTAACTCGTGGACAGAATAAGCTTTACCAAAGTAGCTCTTCTGCCTTACCACCCGCAACTTTAGCAAAGCAAGCAAAAATTGAAATTGATCATAAGTTGTGATGCAATATATCTGATCGCTAACTTTTATACTGCTCAAACCAAGCCAAAATACTCGCAATCTTCGCCACCAAGTTACTCGGACGACTAGCAATGCCATGCGACGCCCCCGGAATTCTTACCATCGCCGTTTCGACTCCTTCTAGTTTTAGAGCAGCATAAAACTGCTCGGATTCTGCGATAGGTGTGCGATAGTCTTCTTCGCCTGTGAGTAGCATGGTCGGTGTAGTGATATTGCCGACATAAGAAATCGGCGAACGCTTCATATAATGTTCCACATCTTCCCACGGCTTGGATGGAAACCAGTATTTAGAAAAGAACTGAACGCCATCTGCATAGAGCACAAAACTGTACCAATTGATGACAGGTTTGGCGACTACAGCTGCTCGAAAACGATCTGTCTTGCCGACAATCCAAGCCGTCAACACACCACCGCCGCTACCACCTGTGACAAATAGATTTTCTGTGTCGATGTAGCCTTTTCCGATGACTGCATCTACACCCGACATCAGGTCTTCATAATCGTGATTCGGGTAATCGTGATGAATCAAATTTCCGAACTCCTCGCCATAGCTCGTACTTCCTCTAGGATTTGTATACAGTACTACATAACCTTCTGCTGCAAATGCTTGAATTTCAGCAGAATAGACCGAACCATAGCTGGCAAACGGACCGCCATGAATTTCCAAAATAAGTGGATATTTTTTATTAGGATCAAAGTCAGGTGGCGTGACGATCCAGCCTTGTACCTCCCGCTGATCGTAAGACGATTTCCACCAAATTTCTTCGACATTTCCTAGTTTTCGGAAAGCAAAAACATCATCATTGACCTGTGTGAGTCGACGCGCTTCTTTGCCATCGGAAACACCCAAATCTGCCGGATGCTGCGTGCCCCCCAATGTATAAGCAAAACGACCATCTTCAGATGCACTAAAACTAGCTGCATTATAAGGTCTCCCTAAAGACAATCCACCGAGTTGTTCTGCAATGACTTTGACATCTCCATCTAGTTCTATTTCTGCCAATTTGGTGTCTCCTTTATCATCATATTGAAAATACAAACTGTTATCGTCCTTCCAAATCGGATTATTGACATCACGATCTAGATTTTTAGATAGTACTTGGACATCGCTGCCATTCGTATTCATGACATATAAATGTGTCAATTGATAGCCTTGCAAGCGATCATCGAAACCAGTGTAAGCGATTTTTTTGCCATCGGGCGAAAGGGTAGGATTGCTATCAGGACCATAGCGTTTCGTCAATGCTTTTTGCTCTCCTGTAGTGATATTGATTTGATAAATCTCACTATCTGAAGGCTCAAATTCTTCGTCTTCGTGAAAATTGGCACTGAAATAAAGATGCTGATTGTCTTTTGCCCAAATCGGTGTACCATGATCGAAGTCGCTGAATGTCAATTGCTTAGGTGTGCCACCATCTGTTGACAGAACAAATAATTGGCGATTCCCACTTTTTAAATATCCTTGACCGTCGCCTCTATAATTTACGTCGTCGATGTAGATGGGTGGCGTGTTCCATTTTGCCCCTTCTGGTTTGGTAGGCATCTTGATGATGGACGATTTACTTGTTGGGACAAACATATCGAATGCCAAATATTGATCGTCAGGCGACCAACTCACACTGCCTGGCATCTGCGATGTATTAGTGAGCGGAAAAGCCTCCTTGGTGTCCAGCCACATCAAATACAACTTCATCTTGTCGTCTTGCTTATTGGATTTGAAGGTAATTTTCTTGCCATCATTTGACCATATTGGGGCGAAGTCGTTTTGGTTGCCAGTGGTGAGCGGTCGATTATTTGTCCCGTCAAAATTGATGATCCAAAGATTGGAAAGATTGCGGTCAGTCATCACATCTTTGAAATTTCGGACATAGATGATTTTAGAACCATCTGGCGAAATTTGCGGATCGGATACATATTCCATATCGAATATGTCGAGGAGTTCGAGGTTGGTTTTTAGGTCTTGCGCTTGTGAGAAAGTGATGGCTGTGAATAACCAAAGGAAGACGAAAAGTGATTGTTTCATTGAAATTGGATTCGTTTTTGCTTGAATCCAAAGATAGGGAAATTGAGAAGGAAAGTAGGAAGGTATCAGCGAACAACTCGCTCAATCATCATATCTTTTGACAGGTTCTTCACCAAAACGTTCTTCAATTTCTGTAGCCATCCAGCGATCTGCTTTCTCCAATGCTTCATCCAGTGAGGTAGACTCTTCGTCTTCGTAGTACATCCCTCCTTCATCCAATATTCTGATAAGAGAGCTACTGTAATGGTCACTGCCCATTTCTATCCACCCTTGCGAATAGATCCAATAATCGAGATTTGGATATTTTTCTGAGAACATAACAACAGCGTTTTATTCGTCGGCAGGATACCAGCCACCGGGTTGAATTTCAAAAGCCCATATATCTTCAAAAAAGATAATACTACTTTGGTTAGCAGTAGAACTTGTCGGGTCTTTCATCCCTTTTTTCCAATCTTGACGATCCATTGTGCCAACGACCGTATAATCTTTAGGGTTAAATCGTAATCCAAATTGAGCCACCATTTGAGCAGTAATATCCTCAATTTCAGATTGTTGCGCAATTATTAGTTCACATTTGATACAAAATTTGCAAGTTTTATTCAAGGAAAATATTTTCTCCAAAGACTTTCCTTGTTGACCATAAGCGATGATCAGACAATGCTTTCTGACTTTAGTTTTTCTATCACAGTTTGGACATTTCGTCCATTTATATTCATCGTGTGGGTTCAAATAAAATTTATACTTGGAAGGTTGCATTCTAATCTTGTTTTCTACTACTAAGATAATAAAAAGTTATCGCTTGTATACATCTGCTACATTAAGCACACAATCGCCCAAATCCATCATCGCATTAATCAAATGAATCCGCTGAAACCGTGGCAAATCTTCCGGTCGAATCGTTGCTGTCTGTATTTGTTTGGTCGCTAACAATTGCATACGTCGTACACCATGTAGCAAGTAAGTCTCCGGTGTAAATAGCCCTTCCTCATTTTCCAAGACAACATTACTGTAATAAGTATCAGTCAAAAAGCCATTTTTTACGATCAGAATATCATCATCCATGCTACGTTGAGCAAACAACTGTTTTAGATGCTCACGGTCGGTAGACTTGAAAAAGTAGTCAATGGTATCATCTTCGACTAGACGCAGGCTATGTATCTTCCGGATGTGATACGGTACAAACTCAATTAATTGAATATCGTGACTATACACAATCCGGCATTTGAATAAGCCGGTGGCAGGCGGATCAGCGAGTTCATGTAAAATTGATAAATCAATTTCACTCGTGATGCCGAGCTGAAGTTGACGCGTACGATTAAAGCGTTTCGTGTGCCAAGGTAAGAGTGGCAATTCGCCGTTGCGGACTAGAATGCTTTCGATGAATAGGGACATAAACTTTGTCGATGAGTTCTTGATATTCTTTTTCGGCGACGCTCGAAGCTGTGATGCCACCTCCACTTTTAAAAAGGAGTTGGTTGCCTTCGCGTTCGATGAAACGAATCAGGACACCACTTTCTACAACGCCATTTTCGTAATAACCAAAAACACCAGTGTAGTAGCCACGCTCGTAGCCTTCAGCAGCTTTGATAAGCTCGACGGTTCGCTTTTTGGGTGCACCACAGATAGAACCAGCTGGCAATAGTCGCTCAAAAATTGTCCCAATTTCGCTTTGCCAACCTTCTTTTAACTCACCTACAATCTCTGAACTCGCTTGCAGCAACTCGCCCTGAGCAGTTTTGATATGGTCGATATATTGAAATCGCTCGACACGCACTTTTCGCGCCACTTGATTGAGGTCATTCCGAATCAAATCTACGATAGTAAAATGCTCGGCTCGCTCTTTTTTATCAGCTAGAAGTTGTTGTTTAGCATTCGGCAAAGTCGCATTAATCGTGCCTTTCATAGGAAAAGAGGCAATTTGATTATTACGGATTTGGATAAAAGATTCAGGTGAAAAGGTGACAAATTGATCCTTGAAAAGTAGGCGATAAGGGGCGTTGCTATGCTCGAAAATTTGGCGAAAAGAGACATTGGTTTGAATGGTTGTTGGGAAAGTCAAATTGGTCAAAAAAGAATCGCCGTACCGAATGCTGTTTTGTACCGCATCAAAAGCACGTTTATATCGCTGAAAAGAAATCGGCTGTTTCCGCAGTGCAATGCGCTCAGGAAACGGAGTCGTCGCCTCAAAATTCTGTCGTCCTTTGATGTCAAAATAAATCCCTTGATCGGCAGCTTTCGAGAGCGGTAAAATGATTGGTCGCTTCAACTCAAAGTCGAGTACAAATAAAAATGGAATGTTTCGTTTTCCATATTCATTCATTAGTTCTAGCATAGGCAGTGGTCGGTAGTTTCTGTGAGAACAGGACAGTTGGGTAGTCGTTGAGTCGGAAGGAGAGCTTTTGAAAAAATTAACGTGAAATATTATTTGTTACGATCATAAACCTTTTACTGCGGATTAATACTCTGAACATACATATCTTCTGACTCTAAAATTTCACTATCTCCATAATATTCATCAGTATCTATTCCTATATAATCGACTTCGTATTCTTCTGATGGAAATGTTTGGCTGATTTTATAATATATGTTAGTTT
>JBCDHX010000053.1:0-35980 GCA_038749535.1 Bacteroidota bacterium | reverse complement strand
CTTTTCCACTGCTACGTCCATTTATAAGGGCGAACGCGTCGCAAATGAACTATTCTGTATTGATGTAGATGAAGATGGTTTTGTGGATATTCTTGCAGGTGGAGAAGGCTATTTGTATTGGTTCAAGAACAACAATGGAATAGCATTTAACGCTCCGCGTACCATTTTGTATAGAGCTGAAGAACAGGTGAAATCTATTGCTCACACTGACTTAGATGCAGACGGAGACATAGACCTTATAGCCGTCGTCACAATAGATGATCGATCTGCTATTTACCTTTGGAAAAAGACAACAGTGCGTCATCAACCTATGCCTGCCATAGATATTACAGGCTATAGAGAACGAGAGATACAAGATATAGAACTTATAGATATAGATAACGATGGTCTGCTGGACATAGCATTTACGGGTTACGGACAAATGGCATGGGTCAGAAATGAAGGTAATTTTAATTTTTCTTCTTTACGTTTCATTCTACAAGGCGGTGAATTCCCGCTCGGATTTTCCTATCATTTATACGCAGGTGATATAGATGGAGATAATATTCAAGATTTATATCTTACTAATTCAGTAGGGACATATTGGCTTCAAAGTGATGGAAATGGTCATTTTTCACCACCTATACGAATAAGTGATACGCATACAGACGCACATTTATTCGATATGGACAATGATGGCGACTTAGACATAGTCGGAGATGGTGGTATCAGCTTAGGTGTAGATAGAAGCAGAAGTCAGAGTATCAGATTACTAGAGAATAAAACGGACTTGCCAAAGATCAGAGCGACTACTTTTTGGGATCGCAATGAAAATCTAACACTAGACACTTCTGACACCAAGTTAGAGTTTCTTCCCATCAATGTTGCACCTGATGCCGTCGCTTCTTTCATTGGTGTAGATAGCTTTCATCATTTCCATGTAGAGGAAGGCAAATACGAGCTATCGCCTGAGCTAGACTCTTGTTGGCTCATTCAAACTGATTCTTCCAGCTACACAGTAACTGCGACACAGGATAGTGTGACATTGAGAACATTTGGACTTTCGACGACTAGTTTTCAAGCTACACAAAGTCGTATTACGTCTGCGCCCACACGCTGCGGATTTGAAGTTCCTTTTTGGATAAGTGTTCAGAATACTGGATGCGCACCCAGTAGAGGTATTTACGGTATCGTGTTGGATGAATTAGTCACTTTTGTAGAGAGTGAGATAGAACAGATAGAGCAGCGGGGTGATACACTGCTTTGGAGCTTTACAGAAATGGAGGCGACCAGGAATCAGCAGGTTCGACTGCTACTACGCATTGCAGGTACCGATTTTATAGGCGATACCATTCGCCTAACTGGACTATCTTATTTTCAAAATGAAGAGAACGAGTTAGTGTCTTCAGGTAGCTATACCTTCGAGTCAGAGATAAGATGTGCTTACGATCCGAATGATAAACTGGTAGAACCTGATCGATCAGATGAATATGAGAAAAATTACACACTATTCAATGAAAGACTGATTTACACCATACACTTCCAGAATACAGGAACAGATACCGCTTTCAACGTGAGGCTCTTCGATCTCTTGGACAAAAATTTGGATTTAAATAGTATTCAACCTATAGCGGCTAGTCATTATCCATTCAGAACAAGTATCGCCAAGACCGATCATCGTTATGTTATTTATTTTGATGATATACTATTGCCAGATAGCACCACCAACGAACCGCTGAGTCACGGCTTTTTTACTTTTTCTATTACAGCTACAGATGACCTTCCCGAAGAAACAATTATAGAAAACAAAGCTGACATTTACTTTGACTTTAACCCAGCCATACGCACCAATACTATACAGAATGTAATGGTTGAAAAATTTCCGATTACCTCTTCTATAGATACTACTGTCAGTCAGGATTTTCAGGTGAATACCTATCCAAATCCAGCAGACAACCAGCTCACTTTTGAGTTAAGTGAGCCGCGATTATCTACGCTATATGTATATGATGCTACAGGAAAGCTTATCCATCAATCTTCGCTTACATCCTCTTACCCATTATTGATCGATCAATGGAATAGAGGCGTGTACTTTTATTCTGTCCTCACCAAAGATGGACGTTATAAGACAAGTGGCAGATTTATTAAACTATAAGATCGAGATCGTTTTAGCTCATGATCCTTCCGAGAAATGCAAGATGGAAGAGCAATACTACCAACAACCTATCCCCCAATCACCGACACCCAACACCTCCCCATCTGTCCACGTCGGCTCATAGCAACTACATCTATTTCAACAGGCAGTTCTACTTTCTTATCTCCTACTAGCAGATGTTGCACACGCCTAAATTCAGAAAATCGCTCCAAAGCAAAGTCCCAAATCAAATAGTAATTGACCATCCGGAGCAGCTTATGATCGGTCTACACCATGTACACAAGAACTAACATTTAAATCAGTTTGTTAACAACCCAAACGCATACAAATGAATGCACAACTGATACTGAATTTCGACAATCAAGACGATCTGCTCAAAGTCTTACAGTTTTTGAAAGATATTGGATTGGATAGCGTGAAAGTGGCTTCCAAAACAGCTACTTCTTCTGTACAAGAAACGCCGATGGTAGAAACGGATGCTTACCAAGAGGCACAGTCGTTGAAAGGAGATGCACCCAAACCTGTTTTCTCTTTGGACAAGTACGCCGTCTATGAGCAATAGAATATTCTTGGATAGCTCTATTTTGGTGGAGTACAGAAAGGGAACAAAAACGGCATTATTAGATAGGCTACTTCAACACGTGGGCAAGTTAGAGTTGTGTATTAGCGAGACAGTCAGCAGTGAATATCTGTTTCATCTCCTGGCACTTTTTGGTCAGAAATCACCTTTGACACTTAAAGAAAGTAAGTCGATTGGAAAACACTTAAAGCAGGCGCGTCCAAACGAGATGATACATGGATTCTCTTGGATAACGGGTACTCTAGATTTGCATCAACGAGCAACAGAATTGATGATCGCTCATAACCTTCTCTCCAACGATGCTTTAATCTTAGCACTCTGTCAACTTCATCAAATAGACACTATCGCATCTTATGATACTGATTATGTACTTCCTTGTGTCCAACTGAATATGACTTTGTTGCAGTCAGAAAAAGACTTTTTGGATTGGTGGCAGCAGTAGTTCATCTAGCTATTTGTGGCATCTCTTATCAGACCCCAATCACAGACACCCAATAACTCCCCATCTGCCCCCGTCGGCTCATAGCCACTACATCTATTTCAGCAGGCAGTTCTTCTTCTAACGTGGCTAGCTCTTCTAAGCTCATAATCTATGATTCAGAATAGGATAATATTTTAACAAATACTGTGTAAGTTAGCCACCTTTTAGTATTGCCGATACGCTTTGAACTACACAAAACAATGAACCACACCAAATTCAAACACGCCATCCAACAACTCGTCCACCTCAGCCCAGCCTGTTGGAAAGCACTAGGAAGCAACCTTTACACCAAAACCATTCAAAAAGAGCAATTCTTTTCTAAAGAACAGTCGGCGACCAAAGAGATCGCTTTCATGCAAAGTGGCTTGATGCGGATTTATTACCTCGATCCGCAAGGGAATGAATGGAATAAGAAGTTCTTGATGGCAGATGATTTTGTGATGGCAAGCGTCAATCCGAGCGAGCAAAGCAAGGTCTTTATTCAAGCGATTAAGGAGACAGAATTAGTCGCTATCAGCTATGCAGATTTTCTAGCTTTAGCCGAAAAATATCCAAAACTACTAGAATTAGCGCATCGACTGACCGCCCAGTATGTAAGCGCGAAGGAGGCGCGCGAAATCTCTTTGCTATCTATGAGTGCCAAAGAAAGGTATCAACGATTTTTGGAAGACTATGCGTCGATCAAAGATGAGTTGCCGCAGTATCATATCGCTAGTTATTTGGGGGTCACGCCTACACAGTTGAGTAGAATACGAAAAGGGATAAATATTTGAAACACATAGATACATAGGTATATAGTGTTTGTAATGATTTGATTTACAAAGACTTATATAGCATATCCTTTTCCGCTAAAGTGAAAAGTAGATAGTCTCCACGAAAAATTATCGCCTAATCAACATTTGTAAATGAATAGCTAGCCACCGACCAATATTTTTGCCATAAAACAGTAGCGATGAATTACTCAATCCTTCTTTTTATGGCAATCTCCCTGAGCGCGTGTTCCACAACGCCTACTCCGACTGCTCGAGCTTTACCTGACATCAGCAGAGCAAATACAGCAATTATCGTCATTGAATTTCAACAAACATGGACAGAAAAAGGGGTTTTTCATCGGATGATTCGCAGCGAATTGGAGCGAAATAATACCGTCGCCAATACCATACAATTCTTAAAAGATGCCAGAACGGAGGGCATATCCATCATTCAAGCGCCTTTGATTTTGGATAGAAAAAATAAGGAACAGTATCAAAAAATGCCACTGATTCCAAAACTGTTTCGCGCGTTTACGGCAGATACTTGGAAAGCTGAATATACAGAGGGCATCTATCAAGAATCGGATATCGTAGTCGAAGGTAGACATGGTTTCGATGCTTGCGAGGGCAGTGATTTGTTAGCTATATTGGATTCCTTATCGGTGGAACGGTTGTTGTTTTGTGGTTTCACGACTGAGCATTGCGTGGAGATGACCATGAATACGCTGTCGCAAAAAGGCTATGATTGTCTGTTGATATCCGACTGCACGGCGACCAAATCAAAGCGATTGCAAGCCAAAGTAGAAAGCAGGCAAAAGTCTATTCTATCAACGGCGGTCTTCTCTTATTAAAACACATCTGCAATGAAAATGAAGCTACTTCTTCTTGTTTTAAGTCTCCTACTCATGGGCTTTTTCTTCCATCAAAAAGACGACATAACACCTACTAAGCGATCCGAAATAGCTAGCACTTTTTTAGACGGTCAACTATACGTGGCAGGCGGCATCAACTTTTGGGGCAGCAGCAATCGGTTTGAGGCTTATGACGTACCGTCTGCTACTTGGCAACGACTGCCTGATTTACCAAAGTCACTCAACCACGTTGGTCTAGCTGCTTTTGACGGCAACATTTATCTATCGGGTGGTTTCTTCAATGCCATTCAAACGAAATGGTCAAATGTGCTCTACATTTACAATACCACAACCGCTCAATGGACATCACTCTCCACTATGCCCGATGGCAGAGCCGCTCATGCGATGATTTATCGAGATGGCTATTTGCATCTGATAGGCGGTACGGAGCATGAAGAAGTTTGGTCTTACAATCTAACTACTAAAGATTGGGAAATGGATCAGATTGCGCCTTTGCCTGAAAAGAGAGATCATATCAGCGTTTTGCAAGATGAGCTACACTTATATGTGGTCGGTGGGCGACAGCGAGGAATCGTCAAAGCTGATTGTTGGCGATATGACTTTGAGGAGAAAAAATGGACGATTTTTGCTACTCTCCCTCAGCCGCGTGGTGGACAAGCTGCTTGTTTATATCAACAGCGCATCCATATCATCGGTGGAGAAGACTTGCAGGAAGGCGTGACCTTCGACCGACATGATATTTACGATTTAAACAGTCAGACGTGGCAGTTGGGAACACCTCTGACAACGGCTAGACATGGTTTCGTTGCTGAATTGGTAGGCGATGATTGGTATGTTTTTGGTGGCGGAAAGCAGGCTGGAATTAGGACGCTCATTTCGACTACGGCGGATTTAGAGGTATTGGAGCTGAGTGAGGAATAAGATAATTCTATACACGTCATGAGTTTATCATTTTGATGATTGACTAATAGCCTTCTCTTCAAATTTGGGTTATTTAGCGAGAAATTTAAGCTGCGCTAATGAAACACCTACCTTTTCTCTTTATTCTCCTCGCTCAAACCGCCTTCGCCACCAACTATTACGTCCAATCCACAGGTAGTAACAGCAACAATGGACTGACCCCCAACACCCCTTTTCAAGACATTCAAACGGCTGCCGATCTAACCTTGCCTGGCGATACTGTCTTTGTCATGAACGGCATTTACAGCAATGAATTTACTTGGCAAGATGTCGTCAATATTCGCAGAAGTGGGACTGCTAATGCTTGGATTGTCTACACCAACTATGCCAATCATACGCCCAAATTAGAGTTTGATGGCTGGCATGGATTTAAGATCGAAGGAACGGGTAGTGGTGTAAGTTATATCGAAATTTCAGGTTTTGAGATCGAAGGAAATAACAGCAATATTTCACTCAACGATGCCCTTAATCAACCAGGTGGTTGCAATGACCTGAACGGTAGTCCCGATGGCTTTTACAACGGCAACGGCATCGCTACCGATGGTCGATTTGAGGGACAAAATCATCACATTCGCATCCTCGACTGCAAAATCTACAACTGTGGCGGCAACGGCATTTCTGCCATTCATAGCGACTACATCACCATCGAAAACTGCGAAGTTTATAACAATGCGTGGTACTCGATTTATGGGACGAGCGGCATTAGTTTTTATCAGTTGTGGAACTTTGATAACAGCAATACGACGCGCAATATCATCCGAAACAATCGCATCTATGGCAATCGAATGTTTGTACTTTGGATAGATGCACCGTGCGCGATCACGGACGGCAACGGCATTATAATCGACGATAGCAAGAATACCCAAAATGGTTCTACACTTGGCGTTTATACTGGTACAACTTTGATCGAAAATAACATTGTGTATGAAAATGGCGGTCGTGGCATTCATGTTTTTGAAAGCGATAAAGTCACCATTCTGAACAATACGACTTACGCCAATGGACAAAGTCCAGAAATCAGCGACGGCGAAATCACAGCTATCTTTTCGGATGATGTAAAAGTGTACAACAATATTTTGTATGCCAAAAGTGGAGAACGACTCAATAGCGTTTCGGGTAGCTCAAATGTGACGTATGACTACAACCTCAATTTCAACTCCAACAGTTACGATCAATTGGGCAGCAATAGCTTGATCGGGCAAGATCCGCTCTTCGTCAATCTTGCCAATCGTAATTTTCGGCTTTCGTTCAATAGCCCTGCAGTGGATGCTGGCACAGCTACGGCAGGTTGCTATGCCCTGAAGGATTTTAGCTGTAAAAATCGACCGTTGGGCGCAGGTGTGGATATGGGGGCTTATGAATATGGCATTGATTTTGGAAGTTGTCAGACGATTGATCTAATTGTCGATGATGTCCCAATCGAAGATGGCACTTATCGGGCAGCAACCACAATCAGGTCAAAAGGTCAGATTCCATCTGGCAGCAGCGTTCAGTTTCAAGCAGGCGAAAGCATCATTTTACAAGTTGATTTTGAAGCGAAAAATGATTTTCATGCTCAAATTGTGCCTTGTCCGAATGTATCAAATGTTGGAATAAGTGATTTAGGGAAATCGCTAGTAACAATGACTTCAGTGTCTACACTTCAACTCTTTCCTAATCCAGCGCGTCAAGATGTAACTGTCAATTTTCAGATGACTCGAAGTGGTCAATTGATGATTCGTATTTTTGATACTCAAGGGCGGCAACGTCACTTGGAACAATCCTTTTATGAAGTAGGAAAACATCAAGCCAATTTGCCGATTCGCAGTTTGCCGAAAGGGATATATTGGGTGCAATTGCAGCGAAAGAATGGTGAATTTGACATAGCTCGTTTGATAGTAGAATAGAATCAATATTAGTCGAGTTAATAAAGACGCTGCGCCAAATCCACGCTTAGCTATAGGACAAAGCCTATTGCTCATCTATCATCGCCAACACCCTTTCCAGCTCCGAATCCGTCCCTGAAATCACATCTTCCCAATTCCTCCGCACCACCACATCTGGCTCAATGCCGCCATCTCTAGCCTGACCTTCCAGTGGCGGTACGACCATATGAATCGCTGGAATATCCACTTCTACACCAGTATTAGGCAAGCGAAGGAAAAAGATAAAACTTCCGTTTGTGCCCAATTGATTCCCGCCAGTTTCCTGCCCGACTAGCGTCACATTGTCCATGTGTTTGGCGTAAGTTGCCATCAGATGAGTTGCTGAACTATTTGAAGCGTCTGTGAGTAGATAAACTTTTCCTTTGTAGCCATTTCGTTTCGGTCGGTAGGTTTTGGCGGGCAGAGCATAGCGAGATTTGAGTAAGTAACTACCGTCTGCTCGCTGTCGCGCTACCTTTTTGGTGAAATTGTAGGGGAATTTAGCCCATGTGCTAATGTGTTGTTGATAAGCGTCAGGAATAGTCAAATAGCGAACAGAAGATTGCATCGCAGGAGACGTGATCGGTGCTTGTACGACGCGCTCTAGGATGTATTCGCCTACTTCACTTTGTCCACCTTCATTGCCTCGAATGTCGATAATCAGATTAGGAACTTGCTTGATATTGAGTTCATCAAAAGCGTTGTCGATGATCTCCTTCCAATCAAATTCGTTGCGCTGAACAGCAAAAGATCGAATAGTCAAGCGTCCAATTTCTTCATTCAATAGTTTGAATTTCCAACCATCTCGCAGACTCGTTTCCAGATCACCATATCGTTCCAAAAGGACTTTGGTTCGATTGGTTTTGGAGGTGGCTTTGACTGTTTCTATGAATGCTTCTCCTGTAGAATGATTAGTCAATGCTAATTCAAATTCGGTTGCACTTCCAAATACAATGGAGTGAAAAATATCGAATAACGGAAACTTTTCTACCCCAGACAACGACACTCGTTCTAGCTTTTTTTCGTAATTACTACCATCCGAAGTGACATACTGCGCTAATGTACTTAGGATAGAATCTGTCGCTACACCATTGATACTTTTGATCTCCAAACCACTTGTCAATCGCTCGTTATCAGAAGCATTTTTATCAATGAATAGTCGCTTACCAACGCGTTGAAAGGTAAACGGTATTTTATCCGGCGTGAAGAAAATTGCTTTTTTGATCGTCTTATTTTGATTCCAAGGATTGGTGAAGGTGTGACTGCATTTGATATATGCGGCAAACTTGGAGATCTCTTTATATGCATTGACCAGAGTAGGTTCGGCTAACAAATCAGCTTCCAATTGTGCCAATTTCGTTTGAAAAGCAATGGAGTCGAGATAGCCATAAATATAGGGATGGAGATAAGTAGCAACTTCGCCCAACACTGCTACATCTTCTTTAATTTGTTCGGGTGTGTAGGTGAGCTGTTCTAAGTCCTTCGCCGTGTAATAGTCAAATTCATTGAAAATATACGTTTTAGTAATCGGTTCGTCTTTGAAAAAAATACGTCGCGCATCTGACCCTTGCAGTTCCGTTTCTCCTTCATTCACAAATCGAAATTGGACAGAACGATCTGATGTCTTAAAAGAAATGGTAGCCGTATAAATACCGTCGCCGTCTTCGTCCGTCAATCGATAATCTTTGTCCCAAGATAATGGACTGACTGAACCTCGGATAGTGATATTTTGAGGCGTAATGTGCTTTGTATCGACTTGAAAAGTGATGGTATATTGCGCTTTGGAAGAGCAACTCCAAAGCAACGCAGCCATGAGGAATAAACAAGTAGTGGAGCGAGTAGAAAACGAAAGAAAGGATGAACTAATATTTGTCATTGAATGGGCAGTTTATGCAATGATGAATGATACGCAAAGATGAGTGCATCATCATCTAGCATCGTCCTAAAACTGTCGTAAGGCGTCCTAAATTCAGCTCGCGTAAGTCTCAAAAAGCATTGAGACAGCTAAGACTATCCATTTTTAGTGTATTCGGAAGGCGTGGAGCCAGTCATTTGCTTAAAAGCACGATAGAAAGTAGATTTGGAAGAGAAGCCTGCGCTATAGCCGATAGAGAGAATATTGTACTGTAGATGTTGCCCTTCCTTCAAACAGTGCAATACATATTGGACGCGGTAGTGATTGATGAGTTCATTGACGTTTTTGCCTAATTGTTGTTGGACTTGTAGGGATAGTTGACGTTTGGACAATCCATACGCACGACTCAACATCGCAAGATTTAGATCAGGATTTAGAAAAATTTGCTCTTCTTCGAATAATTGTTGAGTGCGTTTCTGAAAGTGCGTTTGAGCAGAAGGAATGGAAGGTTTTGGTATTTCTGATGGAGCGAGTTGGTAAATATGTTGTGGAAAGTATTGCTGCCAAGTTTTGAGTCCTAAGTAAAGCAGCAGACTCAATAGAATGCAAAAGTGAACACCATAGAGCGAGCCAGAAGCAGAAAAATACAATTCATGAGCTATCATAAAAACAACGCGGACGATTACCAAAATGATCAACACCTTTAGAAACCGAATTAGCCATTGCTCCAACAATTCATTCCATTGTCTTTGAGCTTGTTTACGCTCTTTTAGTAGCTGAAAAGCAGCATAGCCATAACCAATAATCAAGATTGGGAATAACAAATTATCCACCCATTCATAAATCGTCAGAAAGCCACTTTCCCACGCCCAGCGTTTGACGGACAAACTCGAAAAACCTAGAAAAATCGTCAACACCGCCTGCACGCCAGGAAGAATAGCATGTACACTATCTCGCCCACGGAAACGCTGCGAAGGATGCAGTTTGAACTTAAAATAGAAATAGACCAGAGGCGGAATACTCAACGTGAAATCGAGGGGCAAGACATAAAGCGTCTTGAATTGATGCGCTAAGGCAAGCAAAACAATTAGATTTTGCAGCAAAATCAGTGCACCAATCCACAATACGCTTGCCAATAGTCGATTGGTGAGTTGTCTGCCTGCGCGTTTGAAGAAAAGAAAACCTGCCAATAACGCGCTACATATCAATACGCTCCATGCGAAGAGGGCAAAGATTAAATCTGGAATGGGTAATTCGATGGATGGCATAGAAATGGCACTTAAATAGAACGATAAAGGTAAGGCGTTCTGTAACTTTTCCGTTCATATTTTAGTTTTCTCCTCAAAGGTTATGATCTAGAATGCAATCATCTGGAAAGACCAGAAATGTTTGCTGCTTCACGACTATCGCATTCCTGAGAAGACGGTGAATTTGATGTAGGTCGTTTGGTGATAGATTAGTGATAATCACATACATATCCTGTCAGCGTTTCACTTCAAAGTGAAGCACTGACCTTCCGTCGATTTTGATATGTACATATTTTACTTCTAAGACGACAAAATATCATCGTTCCTCATAAATCAACGCCTTCCCTTTCCATTCTACTTGATAGCCATCTTTCCCATCCGTCACCTCCATCTGTCCATTCCCAACTTTGATATACGGACTATCATACACCCCATTTTTTGTCCAATTCTCATAGTCAAGTCGCTCGCCATTCAATGACCATTCGCAGCGCAATTGATCAGCTTGATACTGAATGTCGAAAATATCGTCATAAAGTGATTGATAGTTAAGTTGAAGATCGGTCGCCCACTTTTTGTCGTCCAGTTTTGTCTTTTTTTGAATCGCTTTTTGAAACGCCTCAAAAGAACGATAATCAGCTTGTTCAGCAACTTCCAAAGTATAACCTGATTGCTGCCCTTGCACGACTAAAACATGATAATCTTCCAGCGTCGCTTTCCATTTTTTGCTAGATACCGCATTGATCTGCTCGTCATCGGCAGTAATGATGAAATGATCGTCAGTCAAAGTTCGGATGGCGATATACGTTTCTAATGATTTGATAAACAGCCAATTGTCTACCATCTCATCAATTTTCAATTCTCTCGGAATCAATAACCAAGAAGCAGCACTGTATAATTTTTCATCCCAAAAGGCTTGCAATTCTTCCGTCGTTTTGGGTTCGCGGATCGTTTGCAATGGTTCTTTGGCATAGTGCATTCGATTCACGAACTCATGGTCATCCAATTGCGCACTATCTGGCAAATGCCAGGGATTGATACGAGCATCACTGACTGCAAATTTGGGTGCGATGGTATCTGTTTTTGTTGGTGCAGAAAGAACGATGATCGTACCTTTACTGTGCGCTGTTTGCGTATATGGACTATGCCCCGAAGTTGTCAATCGCCTTGGTTGTCCACCCGTAAATCCAATCGGGCGATCATTGCCTTTTATCAAAAGTGACCACACCATCTGCTGATTCGGATTATCTTGAATACTTTGATACACATTGCCGAGGGCGAAGGATTTGGAGCGATAAAAGGACTCTTGAAAGGCATTTTTTCTGTCCAGATGATAAAATGGACGCGAAATTCGTGCTTCAAACGGCATATCGAATTTGCCTTGTAACAAGTTTTCAATGACACGATTTGGTCGATAAGTCGTCGTCGTTTGATGAATACCCAATACCACTTCGCTCATATCACGATTAGTCGGACTGCCATACGCCCAATTCATTCGTTCCATCTCGTTTGGCTCATCTTTGGGAAGATAACCCCGCTTTTGTCCGCCTGCCATTGCGCCATCAAAAACTTTCAAGGCATACGTCGCAAAATAGTAGTCCAAAATCATCTTGGCGATGGCTTTACTTTCTTCATCGGGCGAAAAGTCATAGACATTCAGTAAGCCTTCAATGGAGTGCGGATAGTAAATTTGAGAATCGTATTCACCGTTCCCAGTTTGGAGCAGTCGTTGAGCGAAATCGCGGAGGAGTTGTTTGGTTTGAGCTTCTACTTGTGGCGCGACCATATCAGAGATGCGTTGGTCTTTCGGAAATAATTGAGCATATATCAAAGCCGACGTTCGCCACATCAACTTATGGTTTTCTGTACCGCCGTCGATAGAATTACCACCTAACAAATACCGTGGACTTCCCATCAGGGTATGTGGTTCTGAAAATAAACGTTTAGTCATCCCTTCATGTCGCTTGATTTCTGCGTAGCGGGACACTGAATTCTGAAAACCTTGCTGCCATTCAACGCCCATTGTATCTTTCAATAAAGGATAAAATCGCGCCCAATTTTTACACGCAAAATGGTACTGCTGATTCCAGTTCCCTGGAATGGAGAGATAAGCTTTGGTCGCTGCTTCATCGGGATTTAATAAGAGTGTCGCAATGGCTGGTGGTAGTGTATATTTCAATGGATCGCCCCCAAAATCGGTAATTTCTCCTTTCACATTTCTGTCTTTTGGACCAAAATAACCTGTGTCGCCTTGCCGATAAGTACGACCTGTGTAGGGCGAGTAAATCGTCTCGCCTTCGACTGCCCAACTCAACACTCGTTTGCCAGTATCAGGGCAGCGAGAAGTGGCTTTGCTCAGGTCAAGATAGTTTCTGGAGTTGGCGATGCGCGCTAGCATAGGCGCGATTTTTTCTTGGAAAGCGGTTTCGGATTGGAAAGTGTTAGCTTCCCATATTTGAGCAGACGCAATGGTCAAGGTGAAAGAATAGCAAAAAACGAGGAAAAACGCTTGAACACGAGTCATTTGAACAAATTTTAATCAATTCAAACAAGATAGTAAATTCACTTTGTTATCAACGATTTTTGCTGCATCAGACACTTTTACTACCCTGAAAAGGGATATTTATGACGGATATTCGAATAAGTATTCGTCTATTTTTGCTGAATAAAATCATTGAGAATTTAAGGTAACTACATCATAAAATAAGGGCTTACAGCTGGAAAGCGTGTGGAACAAGTCCTACTTGGCGGGCGGCTTCGAGCCTCCACTGTTTGACGGAGGAGTTTGGAGGCTCTAGCGTTTTTGCTCACTTTTTTGGCAATGCAAAAAGTGAGAGCCCGTCGGCTTGAGACAAAAGCCAAACATATACCACTACAAATCGAATCATTTGCTAAATCATAGAGCAAAGAGTGATTTGATACACTGACTCTCAGGTATAATTGCTCCAAAAATTCTATCAACAAAACGACAACACCAACTTATGCGCTATTTAATTTTCTTTCTATCATTCTTAGTCTTTTCCTGCCAACAAACCACCACCGAATCCGAAACCAACGACTACGACATCTGCATCTACGGCGGCTCATCGGCTGGCGTTATTGCTGCTCATACGGCTGAAAAATTAGGTAAATCGGTGCTGCTCATTTCATCTGATAAACATCTAGGTGGCTTGAGTGCATCAGGCCTGGGTGCGACGGATATTGGGAATAAATATGCCGTGACTGGATTGGCACGCGACTTCTATCGTCGGCTAGGCGATCACTATGGAAAGCTAGAATCTTGGACTTTCGAGCCGCACGTCGCCGAGCAACTATTCAATCAATACATCGACAATGCAGACGTGGAAGTCTGGTACAATTATCGACTGCAAGATGCGACTAAAGAAGGTACTGTTCTCCAACAAATTACGGTCGAAAATGCAGCAGACGGCAGCACCAAAACCGTCAGTGCCAAACAGTTCATCGACGCGTCTTATGTCGGTGATTTGCTGGCAAAAGCTGACGTTTCTTATACCGTCGGGAGAGAAAGTAATGAACTATACGGAGAAACCATCAATGGTGTCCAACTACGTGAATATCATCAGTTTCCACCTTTCAAAAATGAACCCCACTATGTCGATCCGTATGTCATAGAAGGCGACTCCACAAGTGGTTTGTGCTATGGCATCAGCGATGAAGAACTTGCACCTGACGGGACAGGCGACGAAAAACTACAAGCCTATAACTATCGACTTTGCATCACTCAAAATGTAGATAATC
This sequence comes from Bacteroidota bacterium, assembly GCA_038749535.1. Classification (GTDB taxonomy): domain Bacteria; phylum Bacteroidota; class Bacteroidia; order Chitinophagales; family Saprospiraceae; genus JAAUTG01. The sequence continues at coordinate 21,439 of JBCDHX010000053.1, read as the reverse complement.
AAGTGCCTTTTGCACGTCCTGAAAACTACGACTCCACTAATTACGAACTGCTGCGTCGGTTGATTTTGCAACGCGAAGAATTGGGTTGGGAACAAAAACTTAATTACTTCTACCTCAGCATTATCGCGATGCCCAATGGCAAAACGGACATCAACAACAAAGGCGCATTTTCGACCGATTTTATCGGCATGAACTACGACTATCCCGAAGCCAGCTACGAGCGTCGAGCAGAAATAGAAGAAGAGCATCGTGCTTATATCGAAGGCTTATTTTACTTTTTGAGTCATGAGCCGAGTTTACCTGATGATCTACGCAACGAAATGTTGTCTTGGGGTTGGTCGAAAGATGAATTTACGGATAATGGTCACTTTCCTTGGAAGATGTACATCCGAGAAGCGCGTCGTATGGTCGGCGAATATGTGATGACGGAACACAATTGTTTAGGCGATGAAGTGGTGGACGACCCAATTGGTTTAGCGGCTTACACGATGGATTCGCACAACTGTCAGCGCGTGGTCGTGCGTCGAGACGGAAAAGCGATGGTCAAAAATGAGGGCGATGTGCAAGTCGGTGGCTTTCCGCCTTATCCGATTGCGTACAGCTCATTGACGCCCAAGCGCGAAGAATGTACCAATTTGCTCGTGCCAGTTTGTTTGTCGGCTTCTCATATCGCCTATGGTTCTATCCGCATGGAGCCTGTCTTTATGGTGATGGGTCAAGTGACGGCGACAGCAGCAGCGATGGCGATTGATGGCGAAACGAGTGTACAAACGATTGATGTATCTGCTTTGCAAAATGCACTAAGTACCAAGCCGTATTTGGATGGTCGTCTGGCGGATATTTTGATTGATAATGAAGATCAAGAGCTGGTAACTGTTGGCGATTGGGGAACACTAAAAGGCGGTTTTAATTTGAAGCAAAATAAAATCAATATCAATTACACAAAAGATGATGTAGCAGATAAAAGTATTCGATTTGAACTGCCAGAATTGACGGAAGGAGAGTACGATTTGTATTATTATGTGCCAAATATCCGAAAGGAAATTACCTGGTCAGAAACAGCAAAAATGCGTTTGTATGATAGTGAAGGAACACCGACAGAAGAAACAGTTTCCTTAGTCGATCAAGCTCAAAGTTGGGTGCGCGTAACGAATGTAGATTTTTCACAAAATCCTATCGAAGCAGTCGAAATAGTGACGCAAGGTGGCGGGAATTATATTCCTGCAGATGCCTTTTTATTGCTTGATGCGAAGAAGGTTGAGCTATGATAAGAGGTTTGATTTTATGGTATTTAACTCTTTTTTGCACTTCGCTTGCCCTTGCCCAATCCACTGATTTTCAAGTAACTGCACTAGTCGATCCATTTTTCGGAAGCGAACAAGGCAATGTCTTCGTAGGTGCTTCCGTACCTTTTGGTTTGGTCAAATTAGGGGCTAATATTGCTGCGCCTCAACCAACTTCAGGTTATCGTTCCAATAAGCCAATAATCGGATTCAGTCACACGCATACGAGCGGAACAGGCGGCGCATCTCGCTACGGCAACATTCTAGTTCGACCACAAACTGGCAAACCCGATTTAACCGACTTTGCGTCCATCAGTCGGCATAGCGAAATGGCATTTCCAGGTTATTACAGCATCGTTCTGGCGCGTTATACTGGCGATGTCAAAGCGGAATTGACCGCCACTGCCAATGTAGGTGTGCATCGCTATACGTTTTGGGATTGGTCGAAGAAAGATGGTGTGGAAAGTTCCATTTTCGTAGACATTGCGCACACGTTGAAGCGACTGCGCGACGATGATGCGATTTGTACTGATGCGCAACTGACTTTCATAGATGCCCAAACGATTCAAGGCAGTGCGGCTTTTGAAGGTGGTTGGGGTGGCAAAAGTCCGTATCAATTGTACTTCTATTTGACCTTGGATACGCCACCGAATCAAGCTGGTATTTGGCGCGATTCTAGTTTGTTTCTTGGTAAAGCAAGTATTCAAAAAGGAGAAAATGAAACGAGTTTAGGTGCGTATTTAGGTTTTCAATTGCCACAACGATCGACAGTGGAAGTCAGAGTTGGCGTTTCTACTAAAAACATAGCAGATGCGAAAAATCGAATTCTTGAACAGCAAAACAACAGCTTTGAAGACATCCGAAGAGCGGCTGATTTGGCTTGGAATGAACCGTTGAGTCGCATTCGAGTGAAAGGTGGTTTGCCCGAACAACAGCGGCTCTTTTATTCTGCCCTTCGCAACACCATGATCTTGCCAACGACGACTTCGGATAGCACACAATTTTGGGATCATTATTGTCTTTGGGATGTCCATCGAACGGTCATGCCACTACACACGCTCATATTGCCCAATCATCAACGAAAAGTTGTCAATAATCTCTTGCACATTTATCGCGACAATGGCTGGGTGCCCGATGCTTGGCTAGCAGGCGATTATGGTCAAATGCAAGGCGGAACAAATGCGGATGTCTTACTCGCCGATGCAATTCTGAAGAAATTGGGTGGCTTTGATGAGCAATTGGCTTATGAAGCGATGCTGAAAAATGCTACACAAATATCAGACACACCTCATCGCTATGGTCGCTACCAAAAAGGCGAAGCTAAAACAGGACAAATCAGCCGACAATTAGAACATGCGTACAATGATTTTTGCATCGAGCAAGTCGCTGCTCATTTGGGTGATAGTATTACCTCAAAGCGATTACAAGAGCAGTCAAAAGCTATTTTAAATAACTTTCATCCCGAATCCAAACTCTTTTGGGCAAAAGATGAAAACGGCGATTGGATTGGTCAGCCACAGCGCAAACACACTAGAAAAGATCATTGGAATGATCCATTCTTCTATGAAAGTAGTCCTGCGATTTACAGTACTTATGCACCTCACGCGATGACAGAATTGATGGAACAGCACGGTGGGAGAGCGGCTTATGCAAGCTATTTAGATCAACTGTTTGAGGACAACTTATTTAGTCTAGAAAACGAGCCAGCCTTCCTCATTCCTTACCAATATTTATACGCCGAGCGTCCCGACAAAACAGCCGAGCGCGTCCATCATTTGCTTACCAACGACTTTGAATTGCATCCGCGTGGTTTGCCAGGTCAAGATGATAGTGGCGCGACTTCGTCTTGGTATGTATGGAGCGCGATGGGCTTATTTCCAGTTGCTGGGCAACCGATTTATTTGATTAACACGCCTTTGTTTGAGGAGGTGGAGATTCAATTGGAAAATGGTAAGTCGTTCAAGATTATCGCTCATCGTAGTCATCCAGATGCGATTCTACCTGTTCGGAAGGTGTTGAATGGAGAGTTGTTTTCTGGTTTTTATTTAACGCATGAGGAGGTTACGGCAGGTGGGGTTTTGGAGATTTGGGTGGAGTGAGGATTTCTTCTAAAAATTGACGCATTTATTGAGTTGGACTGCTCTTTCGTTTGACGATTTTACAAACTCGCTGAAGTTTGGGTTCAGTTCCGTACTTCCATTGATGATATTCTCGACGAATTTCCTCTAATGCTTTTAAGCGTTCTATGGGCGGACGACTTCTCCAATACAGGACATCACTTGGTTCTGCTCCTCGTTTGTAGATAGCTACTTTGGTTTTATCTACTCTAGTCATGTCTCAGTTTTACTTTTAGCAATAAGATTCACTGTGTATAACCAATAATGCAATTATATAGTTGTCGAATCGGAGCTATTACAAGTCTGCTACCTATATCTCTCAGCACTGATCAAAAAATCCCTATCATAGCTCGCTAGGAAAAACTATCGTACCTCTTTTTTCATTCTTCTGCTATGAAATATCTGTATTAAAATTTAAGGTACACCCCCAATTCCTTCGTCTAACACATAAGCTGATCCCTTACGCCGAGGTATCGGCTTTATTTTTTGGACAAATTTGAATCAATTATTACTACCTACCTTATCAATGAAAACATACAAAATAGCTGCCGTCAACGGTGACGGCATTGGACATGAAATCGTGCCTGCGGGACTGAAAGTACTAGATGTAGTTGCCAAAAAACACGGATTTGAACTGGATGTCACCACTTTCCTTTGGGGTGCACATCGCTATAAAGACGAAGGTGCATTCATGCCAGAAGATGGTTTGGAAATGCTCAAACAGTTTGATGCGATCTTCTTTGGTGCAGTTGGTCTGCCCGAAGTGGATGATCGTCTGCCGTTTAAGTTGTACACTTATTTGGTACGTAAGCAACTCAACCAATACGTCAATTATCGTCCTGTAAAGTTACTATCCAATGTCGATGGACCTTTGAAATTTAAGACGGCTAAAGACATTGATTTTGTCATCATCCGTGAAAATATTGAAGGCGAATTTGTACAAAATGGGAAGATATTTGACCCCAATGAGCCACACGGCTTTGCTACAGAAACGAATCTTTTTACGCGTCATGGCATCGAGCAAGTCGCTCATTATTCTTTCCAATTGGCGCAGCGACGAAGACGAAAAGTCACAAATGTCACCAAATCGAATACGCTCATTCATACGCTCTACTTTTGGGATCAAGTGATGGCAGAAGTAGCGGAGCAATACCCCGATGTGACTTACGAAAAACTCTATGTGGATGCAGCTTCAGCGAGCTTTGTGCTTTATCCTGAACGCTTCGATGTGATCGTGACCACCAATATGATCGGTGATATTTTGAGTGATTTGGGTGGTGCGACGATGGGTAGTTTGGGACTTGGACCAAGTGGCAACATCAATCCTGAAAAAGACTTCCCAAGTATGTTTGAGCCGATTCACGGTTCTGCGCCAGATATTGCTGGAAAAGGCATCGCCAATCCAATCGGACAAATTTGGTCTGGTGCATTGATGCTGGAGCATTTAGGAGAAACGACAGCCGCTACTGAGATTGTGGATGCGATAGATGCGACCGTCGGCACAAAGATTTTGACGGCGGATTTAGGCGGCAAAACGACGACAAATGAAGTGACTGATATTTTGATCGAAGCGCTTCAAGTATGATCGACTTTTCGCAGTTCCGAAGTATTGATTTAACGCTGCCTTATGATGAGCAAATCGCTGGTTTTTCGTCGGAGACAGCTAGAGATTTGAAAAAAGATGGCTGGAATGCGCGTTGGTTGAAAATTTATTCTCATGCTGGCACGCACATAGATGCACCTTTGCACTTTGGAATGGACGGGACGATTGATGCGTTTACACCATCCGATTTCATGGGCAAGGCTTGGGTGATTGACTTGACTAATGTCTCGCCAAGTGAATTGCTGGAAGTCCGTCATCTTGAAAATCTAGCCGATCAAATTCAGGCAGGCGACAGCTTGATTTTGAAAACTGGCTGGAGCAAGTATTTGAACAATCGAGAACTCTATCGCAATCAGTTGCCGCGCATTAGTGCTGAGTTGGCGAAGTGGATGGTCGTGCGCAAGATCAAAATGCTAGGCGTCGAGCCACCTTCTGTCGCGGATGTCAATAATCTGCCCGAAGTAACAGAAATCCATGAAATCTTATTAAGTGGCAATGTCATTATCATCGAAGGACTGACGAATTTAGATGCGATTCGACAAGAGCAAGTTTTTTTGATTGCTTTACCGTTGAAGATTAAGAATGGAGATGGTGCTCCAGCTCGGGTGATTGCGCTGGAGTCCAAGTAAGACAAGATTTGCGAAATCTCAAAGATTTCGTAAATCTACACCTACCAAAACAAAACGATTGAAACAACAAAAAAATAGCGTACAAAACGCGACCGAACTGTTGGCGTCTTTACCCAAACTTCGAGCCAATGAAGATTGGAAAGCCAGCATTCGAGAAGCCAGAAAGCAGCGAATAGATACCATTATTGTCCTAGATGACGACCCGACTGGTACGCAAACGGTGTATGATATTCCAGTTTTGACGGATTGGGCAGCAAAAGTGATCTCGGAAGAACTGAAAGCTTCCACACCTATCTTTTACATCCTCACCAATTCGCGCAGCTTACCACAAAATCAAGCAGACGACCTAGCACTCACTATCGGCAAAAATATCCAAGCCGCCAATCAAGCTTTCGATCGAAAAATCATGGTCATCAGTCGTGGCGATAGCACGCTGCGTGGTCATTATCCCTCAGAAGTGAAGGCGCTGAAAGTGGGTTTAAGTATGGAAAATGCAGTCGATGTATTGATTCCAGCTTTCTTCGAAGGTGGGCGATACACGATCCATGACATTCATTATGTCCGCCAAAATGAGCAAATGATTCCAGCTGCTCAGACGCCTTATGCTAAAGACGGTGCCTTTGGATATGCGCATTCTAATTTGAAAGATTGGGTGGAAGAAAAGACTGGCGGCAAAGTGAAAGCAGAGTCGGCTGTTTCTTTTTCCATTGAAGAACTGCGCACAAAAGAAGTCGATGATTTGGTGCAAAAATTGAATGGGTCTTCAAGTGCAAAATGCCTGATTATCAATGCCGCAGACTATATCGATTTAGAAGTTTTTGCTTTAATTCTTTTGCAAACCACTACGCCTTTCGTTTGCCGAACAGCAGCTTCTTTTGTCGCCGCTTTAGCCGCTTTACCTGAAAAAGAATTACTCCAAAAAGCAGATTTGATACGAGACAATTCCAAAAACGGTGGCTTGATTGTCGTCGGCTCTCATGTCCCCAAAACGACTCGACAATTGGAGCATTTGCGGCAAGCGGTGGATATTAAGGAGTTGGTAGTGGATGTGAAAGAACTGATTGAGCGATTCGACCAAAGAGACGAATTGATAGCCCGCTATCGTCAATCAGTGGATGCTTTGATTGTGTCAGGAAAAGATGCCGTATTAGCTACTAGTCGTGAGGTCCTCAAAGTGGATGAAGCAGAAGATAATTTGTCGATTGGGGCGAAAATATCTGCGGTGATGAGTGGCATTGTGAAGCAATTGACACATCGCCCGAAATACATTTTAGCCAAAGGTGGTATTACGTCTAGCGACACGGCGACGGTTTCTTTGGGTGTCAAAAGAGCGATGATAATGGGGCAGGTTTTGCCTGGTATTCCAGTTTGGCGACTGGGGGAAGAGAGTAAATTTCCAGGCTTATCTTATATTATTTTTCCTGGGAATGTTGGGGCGGATGATGCGATAGTAAGAGTGGTGAAAAAGTTAGCATAGTTAGATTATGTAGTCTTTAAAAAATACATAATTTATTGATTATTAAACACATAGGTCACATGAGAACACATAGTTTTTTCGTAGAAAAAAGCTTTTCTATGTGCTCTATGTTTCTATGTGTTTAAAAAAGACTACAGTGAGCCTATGTGTTTCAAAAACCAAAACAAACGAAGACTCAACCAATGAAAGGAAGACATCTCGTAGCCGTCGGCATGTTTTTGCTGGCGTTGCTGCTGTACATAGATCGGGTTTGTATTTCAGTGGCGAAAGAGAATATCGCGGGCGATCTGGGGCTGAGTGACAAAGCGATGGGCTGGGTGTTGTCGGCTTTTGCATTGGGGTATGCACTCTTTCAAGTGCCGAGTGGCGCGATGGTCGATCGCTTCGGGCCGCGTCGAGTGTTGACGAGTATCGTTTCGATTTGGTCGGTGCTGACGGCATTGACGGGAGCAGCTTGGAACTATGTGTCGTTATTGGTGATTCGGTTTGCGTTTGGGGCGGGTGAAGCTGGTGCATTTCCTGGGATGTCAAGAGCGATTTTTTCATGGATTCCTCTGAAAGAACGCGGCATTATCACAGGTATCAATTTCTCTGGTTCGCGCTTGGGGGCTGCTTTTGCATTGCCGTTGGTGGCTTGGATGATTACAAATTATGGCTGGCGAAGTACTTTTTTCATCCTAGGATTCATTGGTGTCATTTGGGCGTTGGTGTGGTGGTTTGCATTTCGAGATACGCCAGAAAAACAGCCCAATTTACCTACTGAAGAACGCGACTATATTGTCACACATCGCCAACAAACAGACGATACCGCAGCACCAAAACTCAGCACTCAGCAACTGCTCAGCTCCAAAAATATGCAGTCTGCCATTGTCCAATATTTCTGTAGCAACTTTACCTTCTTTTTTGCCTTGACTTGGCTCTTTCCTTACATCAAAGAAACCTATAACCTCGCTGCGATGGAAGCTGGATGGTACGCGGTCGCACCTTTTGTGGCTGGAGCGGTCGGCAATTGGTTGGCAGGTGGTTTGATTGATCGTTTATTTAGAAATGGAGACTGGAATAAGTCGCGGATTTATCCAGCGGTCATCGGGTTTGCGCTGTCGGTGATTGGATTGATTGGCAGTGTGTTTATGGATTCAGCTTTGGGTGCGGTTTTGATGATTAGTGTAGCGATTTTGGGCGCAGATATGACCTTGCCGCCTTCGTGGGCGTTGTGCGTCGATATTGGGAAGAGGAATGCAGGGACAGTCTCTGGCACAATGAATATGGCTGGCAATATCGGTTCTTTTTTGACCGCCTTGGCGTTTCCGTACTTGACGGCTTGGCTGGGGTCTACAAGCTATTTTTTCTATACGGCTGCTGCGTTAAATGTGGTGGCGATTTTCATGTGGTTGCGGGTGAAGGCAGATAGAGGTTTGGCGTATTGATGAGATTATGAGATCGCTTGCCCGCATGGGCTCCACTTTGAGACACAAGACATATTCAGCAGAAATTTAACTCCAGTACAATGTGTTGATATACAGTTTGCTGTGAGCAAAGTCCGAAATCACAAATCGTAAATATTTACTCATGCTCAAAGTATTATGCGTCGGTGCAGGTTATTTCGCGCCCTTTCAAGTAGAAGCTTGGCAGCGATTGCCGAATGTGGAATTGCTAGCTATTTGTGATATGGACGAGCCAAAAGCACAAGCATTAGCTCAAAAATATGATGTGCCAAAAGTTTATACTGACGTAGCGCAAATGCTAGAACAAGAATCTGCTGACGTCATCGACATCATCACACCGCCGAAGACGCATTTGAATTTAGTGAAAATGGCAGCGGCAAAAGGGATGCACATCATTTGCCAAAAACCACTAGCTGACACATTAGACGAAGCTCGTCAAATTGTAGAAATCGCTCAAAAAGCAAACGTCCGGCTCATCGTCCACGAAAATTTCCGTTTTCAGCCCTGGTATCGTCGCATCAAGCAACTCTTGGAGAAAGGCAAAGTGGGAAATCGCATTCATCAGCTTTATTTCAGGATGCGGATGGGCGATGGTTGGCAGCACGATGCCTACCTAGCTCGTCAGCCTTATTTCAGAGAAATGCCTAGACTATTGGTGCATGAAACTGGCATTCATTTTATAGATACGTTTCGCTATTTGTTGGGTGAAATCGACCACATTCAGCCGCAGCTTCGTCGCCTAAATCCAGACATCGCAGGAGAGGACAGTGCTTTTCTACATTTTCATTTTAAAAGTGGCGCAACTGCCATTTGGGACGCTAATCGTTACAATGAATCTAACGGTGATAATGCTCGCTACACTTTTGGCGAACTGCTTTTGGAAGGGAATGAAGGTAGCATTCGACTGTATCAGGATGGTAAGATTACGCTACAACTATTGGGAGAAACAGAGCGGGCTATTTCGTACACTCACGAAGACCGAAATTTTGCAGGTGATTGTGTTTTCTTTGCGCAGCAGCACTATGCAAACGCACTTTTGAGTGGTCAAGTGGCGGAGACGGAAGGAGCACTTTATTTGAGGAATATAGAATGGGAGGAAATGATTTATCAAAATGCTACCCTCCAATAAGGTCATTAATTCACATCGCTTATTACTGTTCAAATCTGAACACTTTCTTGTGCAAATCTGAATTATTCCATAGCATTTGCTTTTCTTTATATTGATAATCAGTTAGTTACAAATTTAGCATATCGTTTGACTACTGCTAATATAGATAACGCATATTTACAAAAAATTAGCTTTTAGTAGCTATTTCAAATACGTAACGACATGAAATATATCTTTCCTTTCATCCTATCCATCTGTTATTTTTTATCGGCGACGGCACAAGATACACTATCGACAACCTACCCCAATAGCAACTCGCGCTGGCAGAAGATATATGAAGGCAATCAAAAAGTGGCTGAAAATATCTACCATGAAAATGGAGCAGAATGGATGACCGTCCGTTACGAAACAGCACAGCGGGAAGCTTGGAAGTGGTACTACGACAACGGCAACCCCTATTTTGAAGCGACCATTATCAACGATGAGCTACAAGGAACTTATAAGATCTGGTACGAAAACGGGCAATTGGCAGAGCGATTGACCTTTGAAGACAACATCGAAAATGGATTGGCTACGTTCTACCATCCCAATGGTCAGCTTGCGATGAAGGGTCATTTTCGAGATGGAAAAATGATCGGTGACTGGCTGTTTTTTGATGAAAATGGAGAGTTGCCGACGGGCGACTGGAGATGGGCATTTGCCGCCTCGCCAGATGCATTTAGAATGGAAGGTAAACTGAAACATGGCAGACAAATCGGTACTTGGCAGTGTAGAGGAACCGCCAATATGGGGAAGAGGAGTCAGTTGGTGATGGAGCAAAATTGGTAAACATACATCAAGTGGAAAAGCTGTCTGGTCGCTACTGTTAATCGCGTTCTTCATTTTGTTGCTAGCTTGGATCAATTACATCAACCTCAACTCCGCCCGTGCCATCGAGCGGTCCAGAGAGGTGGGTGTCCGAAAAGTGATCGGTGCGACGCGCTGGGAGTTGGTCAAGCAATTTTTAGCAGAAGCGTTGATGGTCAATACGGTGAGTTTAGGTATCGGCTGGGCATTGACGATGCTTGCATTGCATTGCCTTGGTTTGCCAGTAATTTTGGACTATCAGAAGATCAACTCAACTTCTTCGCCCACAGTAGCGCGAACATCTACTTACTGTCTACTTTATTGGGTTTATTGCTAGTCAGCGTCCTTATTTCGGGTGCTTATCCGGCTTTTCTGCTGTCCGCTCCTCAAATATCCAATGTGCTAAAGGGTATTTTCGCTAAAGATATTGGCGGCGCAAACCTTAGGAAAGGGCTGGTCGTTTTTCAGTTTACCATTTCTATCGGATTGATTGTAGGAACGTGGCTGGTGAGTCGTCAAATTGCGTATGTCAACCAACAAGATCTAGGCATCAATGTGGAGCAGATGATGACGATCAGTCCACCGACTTTGACGCGTTTTGATAGTATTTTTTTTGGCAAATTAGATGCCTTCAAAGCAGAATTAGCACAAGTGCCGGGCGTGGAAAAAGTAACCACATCAAGTCGAGTCCCTGGACAAAATATCGGGCGTATCTTCCAGATCGAAAAAGCTGCAGAACCCGGTCAATACGTCACCAGCAACTTCATCAATGCCGACCATGACTATGCAGCAACCTATGGACTTGCTCCGGTCGCCGGGCGTTTTCTAAAACCAAGCGATCACGATATGGTCTTCGCTAACATTGATAAATTGGTCATTTCAGAAGCGAGTGTCGATCTATTGGGCTATGCTGATGCTGCCGCAGCCATCAATGAACGCGTCAATTTTTGGGGTAAAAGTTGGCAAATCGTGGGTGTTGTTCCCAACTACCATCAGCAGTCACTACACCACCGAATGGAATCGCTCTTTATGATTTCCACGTACGGTACGATGCATCCCTTTTCTCTACGTGTCAATACCCAAAATATAGAGCAAACCATTGCCCAAGTACAAGCTGTTTATCAAGATTTTTTTCCCGGCAATTACTTCGATTATCAGTTCCTTAATGATCGCTATCAGACACTCTACGAAGCTGATTTGCGCTTCGGCAATATCTTATCCTTCTTTACCTTATTGACTATTTTTATTGCCTGCTTGGACTTGTTTGGACTGACGTCTTACACCACTTTCTTGCGAACCAAGGAAATCGGTGTTCGCAAAGTGCTAGGCGCATCTGTGGTAGATTTGGTAGCTCTACTGTCCAAAAATTTTATGCTTTTGGTCATCATTGCTTTGTTTTTCGCGCTCCCTATCGCTTACTATTTCATGCACCAATGGCTTGACAATTTCGCCTACCGAATTGAGATGTCTTGGTGGATATTTGCATTGGCAGGTGTCGCCGCTATTCTGATTGCCTTTCTAACGGTGAGTGTGCAGAGTGTGAAGGCGGCACTTGGGAATCCGGTGACGAGTTTGAAAAACGAGTAATGCATCTGTATTAAATTACAGAGAAGTAAATGAAGAAGACATGAGAAATGTATAGAGTCAATACGAAATTGACAATTAAGCATATGTAAAATAAGTATTGGATTCTTTATATCATTTTGTTGACGTCAAAAAAATGGTCTATCCAAAATACTAGTGACTTATAATCAGCTAATTATGTCTTCTTTTTCTTCGCTTCTCGCAGCAATTTCTTCTCCACTTTATTCAGTCTTCTTTTCACTTTATTGACATCTTCACCTGCTGGTAGTTCTTCTGGTTTTACGCCGCGTTTGAGGAGAATATTTCTGACTTCGTTATTGTTGGTGACATGCTCTTCTGTGATATTTTGATCGCCCATGATGTCGTTTTCGACTACATTGTGAGCCGTCAATTCTGCTGCAAAGGCTTTGCCACGAATCAGCAAATTGGATAAAAAGTCTGCTAGTGGCCGATTTGTAGGCACACCAAGTTTCGCTTTCATTTCTTGAGTGGTGCGTCCTCCGAAAAGAGCTTGATCGCCTTTGGAGCGAATGACGCCAAAACTCTTGCTATTCAGTCCTCTCCGATAAATCACTTCGGATAGTCGCTTCTCTGATTCTGACAATTTATCCCGAGATTCTACCCGAGCGATGTCTAGAAGTTGCTTCTCAATCAGTTCTTGTTTTCGCGTCTGAACCGCAAAGTAAGTTTGAGCAAAAGCGACTTCTTGTTTTTCAGGATCAGCATTCTGTGCAATCAGATAGCAAGCGTATCTGGTGAGTGCGACATCTTTGACTTTTCGCTTAGCACCACTACCGACTTCGACCATTTTGCTGACACCAGCAAAATGGTCTGGAACACTGATTCCTGCGTTCTCGCAAGCTTTTGACGCTTTTTGAATAACATTCGTGAAATTTCGCCACTGTGTGTAGTCAAATATGACTTGCAAGTCCCGCGCACTCCAACATTCTATCCCATTTAGGTCATATCTGGCTGCTTCAAATTTGAGGAAGAGTTCTTCGATTCGTTCTTTTTTCATGTTTTTGTTTTTTTGAATTTGAGTACACTGACAAATATAGAAAATATTGCTGCGTGGATCACTCCAAACTTGCAAAACACCTCCCAATTCCATCCCACCGTTGAACACTTTTATGAAACACTTGTAATCATCCCGAAGTCCAACACCGAATCGAAAAAGAAATCCTATTGTTTATGCGACAAACGCTACTCTCACTTACTCTTTTTTGCTTAATGCTCGCCCAAAGCTGCAAAGAAGAAACCCCCGAAGCCGCTCCCATTACGCAAGCTCCTCGCGCCACACCAGTCCAAGGCATCGTCGTCCAAAACAGCGCAGTCGATGAAACCATCAACGCCACAGGCAGCTTGATTGCCAACGAAACCGTAGAAATTCGTCCAGAGCGAGCAGGGCGTTTAGTATCTCTGAATTTTCAAGAATCGTCGGTGGTGAGTTCTGGTAAATTGCTGGCGCAAATAGACGACTCAGAGCTATTGGCGCAGCGCAGCCGATTGATGATCAACTTGGATTTGGCGAAAAAAGAAGTGGCGCGTGGCGATGAACTGCTCCAAATTCAAGGCATCAGCGAAGAAGAAATGGACAGACTGCAAAATCGCGTCGAAGACATCAATGCAGAAGTCAAAATACTGGATATTCAAATCGAAAAGTCGAAAGTACACGCACCATTTTCGGGTGTTTTGGGCTTGCGCCAAATCAGTAGAGGTGCATACATCACTCCCAGTGATGTGATCGTCGATTTACAACAAATTCATCCGATTAAGTTAGAGTTTGATGTACCAGAGCGATATTTGAGTAAAGTGAGAGAAGGTCAAGGATTGGAGTTTACCGTCGTTGGTTCGGATAGAACTTTTAATGCCAAAGTCTATGCGCTCGGTGCAGAAATATCACCTGCGACGCGCACCTTCAAAGTACGAGCCACTGCCAACAACAGGGAAGGACTTCTGAAACCAGGACAATTCGCCAAAGTCAATCTAGTCACAGGCACAAACGAAAAAGCCATCCTCGTCCCGACCGATGCGGTCATCCCTGTCTTAGAAGGCAAACAAGTTTTTGTAGCGCGCAATGGAAGAGCGATTGCTAGTAAAGTTGAAATCGGTAATCGTTTAGCAGAAAATATCGAAATATTGGATGGCTTGTCGGCTGGCGATACCATCATCACCACAGGTTTATTATCGCTCTCCGATGGCGCGTTGATTGAAGTCAACGTCCCTGAAACCGTCCAAAACGCATCCCTATGAGTCTGTCTTCTATAAGCATTGATCGTCCTGTTTTGGCGACGGTCATTTCGATTGTGATTTTGCTATTTGGCGCGATCAGTTACAACTATCTGGGGCTACGCGAATATCCCGTCGTCGATCCGCCCATCATTTCCGTGACCACCAATTATATCGGTGCAAACGCTCAAGTGATCGAGACTCAAGTCACCGAAATCCTCGAAGAAAGCATCAACGGCATCGCAGGTATTCGGTCGCTTTCTTCCATCAGTGCCGATGGACGAAGTACGATCACCGTTGAGTTTGAGCTGGAAACTGATTTGGAAGCTGCCGCTAACGATGTACGCGACAAAGTCTCTCAAGCCCAACGTAATCTGCCGCCCGATGCCGATCCGGCCACCGTCTCCAAATCAAATGCGGATGCGGTGACGATTATGGCGCTGACGGTGCAAAGTGAGAACCGCGATTTGCTGAATTTGAGTGAAATTGCCAACGATGTGTTCAAAGAGCGATTGCAAACCATTCCTGGCATTTCCAATATCCGAATTTGGGGCGAAAAGCAATATTCTATTCGCATCGAAATTGATCCCAATAAATTGTCTGGTTATGGCTTGACGCCTTTGGACATCCGAAATGCCATTCAGCGACAAAACCTAGAATTGCCTTCTGGCAAAATCGAAGGTGACCGTACCGAGTTGACCATCCGAACTTTTGGGCGATTGAGTACGCCCGATGAGTTTCGAGAAATGGTCGTTCGAGAAACCGATGGCATCGCTGTCCTCCTCAAAGATATCGCCAATGTGACCATGGCTCCTCGCAACCTCAACACTTCCCTTCGTGGCAACGGCATCATCAAAATGACAGGTGTTGCCGTCACGCCACTTCCAGGTTCTAATCACATCGAGATCGCCGATGAAGTCTATAAGCGCGTCGAGCAAATCAAACGCGATCTGCCGCCCGATATTAAAGTAGGTGTGGCATTCGACCGAACGACCTCTGTGCGTAAAGCTCTGGAAGAGGTACGAGAAACGATTATGATTGCTTTTGGGCTGGTCGTTTTGATCATTTTCATTTTCCTCCGCAACATTCGCACGACTTTGATTCCGACTTTAGCGATCCCCATTTCCTTAGTCGGTTGCTTTTTCGTAATGTACATTTTTGACTTTTCTATCAACGTGCTTACCTTGTTAGGTGTCGTGTTGGCGACAGGTTTGGTCGTTGATGATGCGATTGTGATGTTGGAAAATATCTACCGCCGAATCGAAGATGGCGAAGACCCGATTGAAGCTGGACACAAAGGTTCGAAGGAGATTTATTTTGCCATCATTGCAACTTCCATTACGCTAGTCGCGGTCTTTTTACCGATCATTTTCTTGCAAGGTTTGACAGGGCGTTTGTTTCGAGAATTTGGGCTGGTCGTCACAGGCGCGATTGTTATTTCGACCATTGTTTCTTTGACTTTGACGCCAATGTTGAGTTCGCGTTTTTTGAAAAAATCAGAGCGCAAATCTTATCTATACAATGTCTCCGAACGCTTTTTCGATGGTATGACCAATGGCTATAATTCTTTGCTCAAAGGTTTTATGAAAGTGCGTTGGTTAGGCTGGATATTGTCGATTGGAGCAGGTGTTGGGATTTATTTTTTGCTCAAAATCATTCCGACCGAGCTCGCGCCTATGGAAGACAAAAGTGCCTTCCGCGTCTATGCGACTGCGCCCGAAGGCACGACTTTCGATGTGATGGATGATTATTTGCTCCAACTGCTCAATATTTTGGACACTTTGGATGAAAAGAGTGCTTACATTTCTGTCACTTCACCAGGTTTTGGTTCGACTACGGCTGCAAATTCTGGCTTTGTATTTTATAGTCTCAAAGACCCTTCCGAACGGACGCGCTCTCAAGATGAAATCGTCCAAAGTCTCTATCCCAAAATCTCCAAATTGAATTATGCGCGTGCTTTCATTGCGCAGCAGCAAACCATTTCTGTCGGGCGAGGCGGTCGCTCTTTGCCTGTCCAATATGTCATTCAAGCACCCAATTTTGAGAAATTAAAAGCTGCTGTTCCTCGATTCATGGAGGAAGCCGACCAACATCCTGCCTTTTCGATCACCGATTTGGATTTGAAATTCAATAAGCCCGAACTGCAAGTGTTGATTGATCGAGAGCGAGCACGAAGTTTGGGTGTCACCGTCCGCGATATTGCCGAAACGCTTCAATTGTTTTACAGCGGTCAGCGCATCGGCTATTTTATCCGAAATGGCAAACAATACGAAATCGTGGGCGAAGCTGCCGAACAATTCAGAGACGAACCCAACGATTTGACCAATGTCTATGTCCGCAACGGCGCAGGCGATTTGATTCAGTTGAGCAATTTGGTGCGCTTTGAAGAAGAGTCCAATCCGCCGACTTTGTACCGCTACAATCGCTATATTTCCGCCACTGTTTCCGCCGATCTGAACGAGGGCTATACTCTCGGCGACGGCATCGACGCCATGGACGAAATCAAAGAAAAAGTGCTAGACGACACCTTTAGCACCGCCCTCACAGGCTCTTCTAAAGACTTTGCGGAAAGCTCTGGCGGCGTTTATTTTGCCTTCCTGCTGGCATTGGCGTTGATTTATTTGGCATTGTCCGCTCAGTTTGAAAGTTTCATCGATCCGTTGGTCATCATGTTTACGGTTCCGCTGGCGTTGATTGGGGCGTTGTTGGCGTTGTGGTTTTTCGATCATACCGTTAATATTTTTAGTCAAATTGGCATCATCGTTTTGATCGGTATTGTCACCAAAAACGGCATCTTGATCGTCGAATTTGCCAACCAAAAACGCGAACAAGGACTCTCGACTCACGATGCTATTATCGAAGCCGCGACCTTGCGTCTGCGCCCCATTTTGATGACCAGTTTAGCTACTATTTTGGGTGTCTTGCCAATTGCGCTAGCGTTTGGTTCAGCCGCTACAAGCCGTATCCCAATGGGCGTTGCGATCATCGGTGGCTTGTCGATCTCTCTATTTTTGACCTTATTCGTGATTCCAGCGATTTATACTTATTTTAAGAGGAAGTAACTGGATTTAAACCTGCCAGGTTTTTGCCAATAAGTGAGCGATAAACTTTTGACTATCAACACCTTAATCAATTTAAACCTGGCAGGTTTTTAATGAAACAAACACGCAACCGTACTAAAATGAAGCAATTCCTCCTCACCTTAACCCTTTCCGCCCTCACCCTCTTCACTGCTTCCGCTCAAGACATCCTCTCCCTAGAAGAGGCGATCAACATCGGGATGCAAAACAGCTATGGCATCAAAATCGCGCGCAACAACGAAGCCATCAGCGGCAATCTAAACACCTACGGCAACGCTGGATTTCTGCCGCGTGCCACCATCGACGGGACGGCAGGCTACACCAGCACCAATATCGCGCAACGCTTCTTTTCAGGTGATGAACAAAACGGACAAGGCATCGGTAATACCAATGTGCAAGCTGGATTGGCGTTGGTGTGGACGGCTTTTGATGGCTATCGGATGTTTGCCGCCAAAGATAGATTGGAGCTGCAAGAGCAACGCAGTCAAGCCTTCACGGCAAGTGCGATGCAAGATTTGGCGACTCAAATTCAGACGGCTTATTTTACCGCCATTCGGATTCGGCAGCAAATAGATATTCAAGAGCAAGCCATCGAACTGAATGTGGCACTACGCGATTTGGCAGCCAACAAAGTCAAAATCGGGACAGGTACGAGTCTGGAAATGCTACAAACTACGACCCGCGTGAACGCCGATAGTTCCTTGCTCCTCAATCTCTTCGATCAGCTTCGCCAAACCAAAATTTCGCTCAATTTATTGATGGGACAAGACGCTGATATCGAATTCGCTGTGCCTTCCGATATGCCCGAAACCGTCCTCCCCGAACTAGACGCCCTTACCGACATCGCCCTCGCTCAAAACTACAACCTTCGGCTGCTGCAATACGACGAACGCATCGCCCTCGCACAGATCAAAGAAGAACGCGCTGCCCTCTACCCGACGCTCGACCTCACGGCAGGCTACAACTACAACTTCTCCCGTGCCGATGCCGGTTTTCTCCTCTCTAATCGCACCTTCGGACCAGCCGTCGGCATCAACCTCAACTACAACCTCTTCCCAGGCAGAGACGTCCGCAACGACATCGATAATGCCAGGCTACTCAAAGAAAACATCATCCTCAACCGCGCCGATGCCGAGCGCACCCTACGCGCCGATCTTGCTCTTCTCTACCAAGAACACACCGCCCTCCAAAACCAACTCGACCTCGAACAACGCACCCTCCAAACTGGCTCTACCAACACCCAACTCGCCCAACAACTCTACCGCTCGGGCAGAGCCACCAATTTTGATGTCCGCGAAGCCATCCTCGCTGAAACGCAAATTAAAGATCGAATTAGTGATGTGCGGTATCGACAGAAATTGATTGAGGTGGAGGTTTTGCGGGTGGCTGGGATTCCGTTGTTTGAGTAGGAGAGACAACCTCTTTTTCAGTCCAAGCGTTTTATCTAAAAATAAGTCTATCTATGAATACGATTCAACTAGAAGTGCAGCCTGACCGCTATTTATTGAGTATTGACAAAACGGCTATTGATCGCGAGTATCTAGATCGTTTGATTAAAGTGATTCGAGTCGAATATTTAGCGACTAGAGTCAACTTTGATGAAAGCATAGAACAGCTTGGTGAGGAGATACAAAGCGATTGGTGGCAAGCCAATAAAGCTAAATTGCTAAACGAAGAGTAATGAAGAAGTTGATCATTGACTCCAATATCTTCTATGCTGCGCTGCGCGCGAAACATTCCAAGACTCGTCGCCGACTACTCACCTCTCCACATCAATTCTTCACTGCTAATTTTCTATTTGTAGAGATATTCAAACACAAAGAACGCATTCTTGAAAAATCAGACGCAAGTGAAGACGAAGTTTATGAGTTTTTAGCAGAACTATTAAATGTCGTACAGTTCATCAACGAACAACAAATATCTACTGCCAATATCGTTCATGCATTTCGGCTTTGTAAAGATATAGATGAAAAAGACACCATTCTTGTCGCCTTGTCGCTAGAGTTTGGTTACAGGATATGGACTAGGGATGACGAGCTAAAAGAAGGACTCAAGCGCAAAGGATTCGATCACTTTTTTGATGATGAGGATTTTGAAGATTTGGAGTAGTGAACAATGTTTATGTCTGCGAAGCTATCCTCGCCGAAACGCAAATTAAGGATTGCATTAGTGATGTGCGGTATCGACAGAAATTGATTGAGGTGGAGGTTTTGCGGGTGGCTGGGGTTATCGCTGTGAAGTTTTACTTCGGTTGTCTCATCATACTCACAACTCGTCGCTGCCCATTTACCCAATAAGCGCCCATCGGAAGATCAGGTAGCTGAACTAGCATACTCGACTGATGGGTCAGCAGGACTTGCCGATGCACAATGTCACCCTTCGTCGTATATACTTTCAACTGTGCAGTCCCATTGGTTCGGTCAATGCCTTCCAAGAAAAACTGTCCACGATTGGGGTTGGGATAAAGCTGTATCGATTGTAGCGTATTTTGGGCCACTAAGGTCGAACTCATGATTGCTCGCTCTCTATAGAAATTGGTGCGTCGATCATTGATAAATTCGCTCCCGTCCCACGCTTTTTCTTCTCGTAATGCAACATCACCATTATCATCATAAGTGGAGCGCAGATGAAAGACATAATCCCATTCTCCATCACGCCAAATCGCTCTTTGAATTAATAGAACATTACCAACGCCATCTCGCTCAAAACGGCTTTCGATTTCATTTACCCATTCCTCTTCCCCCCAGGTCTGAAATAAGAAGAGACTTCGATAGCCAAACGAACCATACTCTGTCATAATTCGACCTGAATTTTCCCAATCCCCGTTATTCCATTCTTGGTTGAGGGTCAGTATTTCTTGATCGGCTTCGTTGTACTCGTACATTGTACGTCGAATTGTTTCCCAAACAGGACCTGTGTAAGAAAAAGGGTCTACATTCTGTTGTGTGACTTCTCGTTCAAGCAAACCTCCTTCATCGTAGCTGTAGAGATACTGAAAATCTGCTAACCAAGCATTATCGTAAAAATCCCACGAACTTCGGATACTCGATTGTAGTGTACCCGCTTCATCGTATTCGTAGGTTATAAGTTCGATGTTTTCCCACTCACCTGCATTGCCTCGCTGAAAGGTATCTGCCACGATCTGCCCTTGCTCATTATAGCCATAAAGGTGTTGTTCATCACGTACCCAAGCACCATCAATCCACTCAAAGTCAGCATCGCTGAGTTCATTGCCTTGCGCATCATAGGTGCGTTCGTTTTTGGTGAGGTTTTGCCACTCGTCACCGAGCCACTGTTGTTGTTGGCGCAATAGGAGATTTCCTGATTCATCGTGATCTTCCAAATAGCGAACACTATTTTGCCACTCGTCTGCTGCCCACTCTTGTATCGTCCATACGCCCCACCGATCTGCTTCGTCGAAGTCGCTGTACAGCCATCGCTGTATAAACTGCCACTCCTCGGTTACAGCATACATCCAATCTACCCGCTCGATCAGTCGCTCTTGCTCATTGTAGCGATAGACGCTGCTGTCGGTAGGTAGCCATGTTTGGTCTGCCATCTCCCATTGCTCGCTTTTGGTGGCGAGGAGGGGATTGGTGTCTTGGGCTTGGAGTAAATGAAATCCAAGCAAAAACATCCATATTAGTGTAATTGTATTTGTGTTTTTCAATTTAATTTTCACTTTGTTTCCTCTATTCTAAAGTTTGTTATTCACTTTGCTTTGAGACTTTTCAGGATATGATTTAATCCATGAATACTACACTCATAAGATACTAATCTCTGGATTTTAGCCTTCTTTGAGTCTCCTATAAATTTCTTCTTCCAATGTACGCTCCCTGTAACCTTTATATATTGGATTCCAGATTTGTATATACTCTTCGATTACATTATCCAAAATAGTCTCAAATTTTGGTTCGATTAACATCCATTTTTCATAGTTTTTTTTGTTAAACTTTCTTAGTGGATCACTGAGATGATGTCTATCTCTTATGTTATAAGTAAGTACATAAACCCAAAGCGAGTACTTATCATCATCTG
>JBCDHX010000052.1:0-36357 GCA_038749535.1 Bacteroidota bacterium | reverse complement strand
GAAAAGGGATAGATACCATTCGGGAAACCATCAAAATGAACCGAAGCATTAAACGTATTTTTGACTACCTATTTGACCTTATTGCTGAACGTTGGCTGATTTATCAGCAGCAGTTTGTAAATTTTGTCGGGTAGAGAGGTCGAGTCTATATTTTATAATCTATCGACGCATCATCCTTGCTTGACTCACGATTATGCTATCCATCTGCACTTTGTGGTCGTCCTGCATAGTTTTGATGTGCATCATGACCAGATCCACGACTCGTTGCACAGGTATCTCAGAGTTAGTCATGGCTAGTTTGAGGGCATTCGTGTTTTCATTCATTTTGTTGTCCATCTGCTCCGCCAATTCATACAAATAGATCCCATTCTCAGCACGGAGCTGCGTAGCTCTCAGCGCTTTTCTATTTTCATAGACAATGTCATTGCCTTTTTTTTTGAGCTGCTCGTAGTGGTAGTCTACATTCTCCCCAAAAACGCCCTCTTTTAGTAGTGCGAAGAACAAAGTGGTTTCCAGCGTTAGCTCGTTTTTCATCAACTCACTGTACAGTTCCATCACTGCCTCTCGCTGTGTTTTGGAAAGCTGCCCGTAAGTAACTGCTTGTGGACGTTGTAACAGCCATCCTGACAAGATCAATCCTATCAAACCCGCTAGTAGTATCGCCACAAGTCCTACTTTCTCTTTTCGCTTATATTGATCCAATTGGATTTTCATCTGGTCGCACTCTTCCTGCAATGCTCTATTTTGTGTGACGCTGCTGAGTCGCTGTATCGCACGTTCGTAGGTTTCGTCAGTCGTCTTATCATGCAAAGATTCTTTCAGCAATCGACTCAACTGACTCGGATGATACCCCAGTTCTTCTGCTACTTCTTTAGAATCGTAGTCGCCTAGCGAAAACCCTTTGGTATCTTGCTCTTTTACATCGCCGTAGAGGTGGTTGAGTAAATGGAAGAATTGTTCTCGCTTACTCTTTGGTTCGAAGTCGTTTTGCATCTTGCTCAATTACTTATTGATGGAGGATTGAGTCGCTTTTCTTGCTTTCTTAAATCCGGTCAACTTATATTTGACGTAGTTAGGATATGAACACCAGTTTTACGCGAGCTGTTTTTGTATACTTCGCTTTTTTGCTATTGCCTTTTGAGCTACACACTTGACGCATCCTGTATACCATTTATTGGCACTCTGTATTTCCCTGATTGACCTTTTTTCAATTCTCCCAGTTTTCTTTTTCCCTCTTCAAAAATATACGCGTACCTCAAGCTGAGCCTTAGCGTACGTCTCTTGCCTTCTTTATAACTATACTGTTTACACTTTTGTGTCCATCCGAATGTCGGTGTGCAGATGAGAATGGGGTTGCAGTTTCAACAACAAACAAAGCTGTAAAAGTAAAAATCAGCCTAGAGAACACCACTCTAAGCTGATTTTTTGTTTCTGCTTATCTATTTTCAAATCGCTGGATAGATTTCTATTTTCTGTTCGACTTTGCTTCATTTAGTCGATAACTAAGTCCGAGACTGGGCATGATTGTCCACCAATTCATCTGGTCACTTAGGGACGATCTATAGATATCATCTAGATTGATGAGACTGTACTGCATACTCGACGAAAGTCTCATGGCTAGTTTTTCTGACAAACGCCGCTCTACACCTATCTCACCTAGGATAGCCACATCCCATCTGTGATATTCTATGTCTTTAGGATCTAATCTATCTCGAAACCACTCCGTAACTCTAGGAAAGTCATCAGGGCTAAAAATAACTTCTTGCCTATTGAGTAATATGCCTCCACTGACACCGATGCCGGATTGTATCCTCCACTTTTCGTTGAGTGAAAGATAGTAGGTAGGCATCAATTCCAAATGCAAATATTTAAAATTTGGTTGATGAACAAAAGCTGGATCGAAATTACTATTGTTGAAGTTCTCACTTTGAGGGGAAGTGGGCCACATGACCAAAGTAGGACCTCTGAAAGGAAAATACTCTAACGCTTTGCGCTCATTATAGAATAAATTGGTTTGTATACCTACTCGATCTTTCCACATCATATAGTTAGTACCCACTGAAAATCCTTTGCTGTATTTCCAGCTGTTGACATCTCCAAATGAACCGTGGTAGACAGATGTTACAATATCAGAAAACACCATTCGCCCTGAAACAGTAACTTCTGTAAACTGCGCGAAATTGGATAAACTGAACAGCATCATGGCTAGCCAGCTGAGTGTAAATTTAGTATTCATTGATATCCTGTTTATTTTGAAATAAATATTACTTTATGTTCTCTGTGTACTACTACTTTCATAGGCAGCTAATTTACAATAATAATTGTATGGTAATAATAATTTTGTTAATAAAAAGTATTAGTGCGCCATCAAACATCGACTATCTGTCAGCGTTTTCATTAGATCATGTCCAAAAACGCTTTTCCATATCATCTCGACTTTCAGCAAATCAATTTCCGAGAACAACCGAGTCTATACCGTATCGGTAGAGGTGAACAAGGTGTACTTTTGGTAGAACCTTACAAATCTGAGCTCCTACCCCACTGGCGATTTCGGACAGCGGAGATTGCACAGACGTCAGCTAGTAAAATCTACTCGCTATTCGAGGAATATCTGGAACATGAGGACTTCATAGGAGCAGATATGGCACGCAAGTTTTTGCAAATGGGGTTCACTAGAGCACGTCGCTACGCCAATCATAAAAGCGGTAAAAAGTACCAAGATGGCAAGATCGACCAAACCAAAGGTCTCTCCTACCCTTATTCCGCAGGCAGTCGAAATAAAGGAAATGAGCAGTTGCCACAGGAAGCAGATGCGCTGACGAGTGAGAAAGCACGCGCGGCTGCTATTTTTAAAGACTATTGGTTTCGAGCAAAAGATCATCCAGACTATTTGGCGCAAAAGCAGGCATTTCGAGATCGTTTTTATCTTTGAGCTTCAATAGCTATGAGTTATCAGCTTTTAGCGATTAGCAGATTTCGATTACTGATGAGGTCTGCTTTCTTCATTTAATATTCATTGTTCGATATTTCCTATGCGCTACCACTTATCAAAAGCAAACACGACTCTCAGAGGCACTATTCATTTGAATGGCTCCAAAAGCATCGCCAATCGCTTGCTCATCATTCAAGCACTTTGCCAAGAAGATTTCACCATTCACGATCTTTCCAATTCTAAAGATACAGTCACGCTACAAGCCTTACTCCAGCAAATGCGAGACGACGACGGTACTTCTGAAATCACACTTGATACTGGTGCAGCAGGCACGACTTTCCGTTTTATGACGGCCTATTTGGCGCTGCAAGAAGGAACGCAAATTCTGACCGGTTCGGAGCGTATGAAGCAACGACCGATTGGTGTGCTAGCAGAAGCATTGAATGAGTTGGGCGCAAAAATCAGCTATATCGAAAAGGAAGGCTATCCGCCACTCCGCATCGAAACACCCAATCCGATGACGACGCCACAGTTGAGCATCGCCGCCAATACAAGTAGTCAATACATCACTGCCCTATTACTCATTGCGCCGACTTTGGCGCATGGTTTGACCTTGACCTTAGTGGGAGACATCGTATCGCGACCATATATCGAGATGACGCTTAGTTTGATGGCATATTTTGGTGTTCGGTATACTTGGGAAGGCAGCAGTATTACTATAGCATCACAAGCCTATAAAGCACGAGACGTAAAAGTGGAAGCCGACTGGTCGGCAGCATCTTATTATTATAGTATGGCGGCTTTGGCGGATGAGGTTGATTTGACATTGGGAGGTTTGTATGAGGATAGTGCGCAGGGCGATTCCGTACTGACAGAGATGATGACAGCTTTTGGTGTGCAGACGACTTTTGAAGAAAATGGTGTTCAGCTATCCAAATCAGCAACTTCTCTGCCTGAGCGTTTTGAGTATGACTTTTTGCGTTGTCCTGATCTGGCGCAGACGATAGCGGTGGTGTGTGGCGCGTTGGGCGTTCCGGCGACTTTTAGTGGGCTGCGGACGTTGCGCATCAAGGAGACCGATCGCATTGCTGCGTTGCAGACAGAGCTAGCAAAAGTCGGCGTACAAGTGGAAGCCCAAGGCGACGAGCGAATGCATATATCAGGAAAAGCGCAGGTCAATGCACCTACATTTGATACGTATGAAGATCATCGGATGGCGATGGCTTTTACGCCTTTGGCTTTTCTAGGCTCTATTCAGATAAATGAGCCAATGGTAGTGGAGAAGTCCTATCCGGATTTTTATCGAGATTTGGGGGAGCTGGGGTTTGAGATACAAACAATGTAAAAAATAAAATAGGATGGAAACACGCCTGTCCCGAGCATCAGGGGATTAAATAGATTCTGAAGGATTATCTACTACGCACTTTCAGTAGGAAGCAGGATAAATATGATCTTTTTTAGTCGAAAGTCGCAAAAATGAAGAATCGATTTCATTAGATGACTTTTTGGAAGGACTAAAAGAAGAAGGTCTGCTCCAAGATAAGATGAGGAATATTCATCTTATACCAAATTCAATAATGAAGTGCGTATATAAAAACTAAATTATTTTGGGTCTAATTGAGGCGAAAAACGTAGACGACGCCTTAGCGTCAGCGAGGCTTTTCAACGAGAAGTAGGCGCAAAAGAATAAGTTTTTATACGTAATTGGTTTTTGAAATTGGTATTACTCTTATTAGCCGCTTGAGTTACCCGGTGAACGTCTCTTTGTTTCAGTAAGAAACTAAATTAAACAATCTGAATATCAACATTCACCGGGTGACAACTTTATCGAGTGATACTTTATCGTAGCAACTGTGTACTCCCCTTAAACACCTCCGTCAGTCCATCCTCATACTCCACTTCGGCTACCCAAACGTAGACACCTGCTGGCATCGGTTGTCCTCTAAAATTACCGTTCCAGCCCATCGTTTCGTCATTGACACCGAAGTCGGTCGCTTCATATACCAACTCGCCCCAGCGGTCAAAGACTCTAAAGTGAAGTACCTGTGTACCTGCTGTACCGTGCGTCCGCAACTGATCGTTGAGCAAGTCACCATCTGGCGTAAATCCGGTGGGGACGATCATAGTTCTGAATTTTGCGATGCGCACTTGAATCCGATCCGTCGCTTCGCAGCCCAATTCATCAATACCATATAGTTCGTAATAGATAGTTGCTTTTGGATTGACGGTTGGATTGAAGCATTCGGTGCAAGTCAGTGAACTGTCTACATAAGACGGTGTCCAAACATAGTCAACGACGCCTGTATTGTTCTCTGCATTGGCGAAGAGTTGTAGTTCGTTGCCTTCTTCTACTTCTATAAAATCCACTTCCGGGAAAATGAAGACCTCAAATGGCTCAGGATCTTCCAAGAAAGTTGTGCCTCGTTGTAAACAGTTGTTATTATCACGCACGAAGACTTCATATTCGCCAGCCATGAGTCCTAAGAAAGTCGAATTGCTGGTGAAATTTTTATCATCTAAACTATAGCGATAAGGAGCTGTACCGCCAACAGCTTCTACCATAAACTCGCCATCGCGACCACCCGCACAGTCGATCTCGCCAGGCGTCAGTGTGAGTTCAATTTGGACAGGCTGCCCGACATTGACAGGGGTGATGAGTTCGCAAGCATTGGCGTCTGTTACGGTCAAAGTGTATGTTCCTGAGGTCAGTTTTTCTATTGTAGAAGTTCGCGCATCGGTCGACCACAGTAGCTCATAAGTAGGAATACCACCACTTACGGTCGCCGTCAATTGACCATCAGCGCCATTAAAACAGCTATTGTCACGGACTTGAAAAGTGGCTGCCAGTGGCTCTGGTTGCGTGATGTCAATATTCGCAAAACCAACGCAGCCTAGCGTATCTTGCACCGTCACTTGATATGTCCCCACAGGTAAGTCGGTCACTTCAAGTGTCGTTGCGCTTCCGGCATTGGCGCTCCACTCTAGCTGATAGCCGAGATTGCCGCCATTGATACTTTGTACGCTCACGCTTCCGCTATTGTCACCATGACAAAGCACTGGTTCGCTTGTCAATTCGATCACAATCGGATCAGGCTGCGGCAGTGGACGAGACTCCACACCTACACAGCCTTGATCGTCGGTGACGGTGACGGTGTAGGTGCGTCCACCTTGAATTTCGTTGATGAAATTGCCAGTCTGCCCGGTATTCCATTCGAATAAATAGTCATCATCATTGCTTCCAGAACCTCCTGTTCTGACCGAAGCACCGGCTTGACCATCCGCAAATCCATTACAAGTCGGCACACTAAAATTGATGTTGATGCTGTATTCAGGATATTCTACAACTGGATCACTTTCAAAGACAGCTTCACAACCATTCTCATCTGTCACAGTGACTTGATACACTTCTGTCGATAAGCTAGTGGCAATGTCGTCCGTCTGTCCGTTGCTCCATAGATAAGTGTAAGTATCGCCTGTGCCACCTTCTGCGAAAATGCTCAGTTCGCTATCGTTTTCGCCAAAACAACTAATGTAACTTTGCTCTAGGGTCGCTGTGATGGGTGCTTCTGGCTGCTCGATGGTGGTTGCAGCGGTCAATTGACAGCCATTTCCATCAGTAATGGATAAGGTATAATCACCGGGAGCTAGGTTGCTCGCTGTTTGTGTAATTTGAGTAGAATCATCACTCCAGACGTATTGATAAGGACTTGTTCCGCCTGTCACCAAAGCGGTTGCTACGCCGTCTGTTCCACTAAAGCAATTGACTGGACTGAGATCGAAGGCGATATTTAAAGAGTCCGGCTCAGTGACAGTAACTTCTGTATTTGCTGAACAGCCATTGGCATCTTCTACTTGCACCCGGTAAGTGCCCGCTGCTAGTAAAATTGCTGTATCTGAATTTTGTCCCAAATCATCATCCCACAAAAAAGAATAAGGCAGTGTGCCACCATCTACAAATACAATAGCTGTACCTGTGCTGTTGTCTTTGCAATCGACGGGCGTCATACTCGTACCTGTGGTGGTCAATGGATTGGGGCTTTCAATGACAGCTTGCTCGATCATCATACAGCCATTTTCATCCGTTACTGTCAGACTGTAATTGCCTTCCGGCAGATTGGATAATTGATTATTCTGTGCGCCATTGCTCCACGAAAAAGATAATTCTCCCGTACCACCACTTGCGGTAGCTATGATTTTGCCATCCGTATCACCAGAACAGCGGACGTTGTTGACCATCAAGTCGAGTAGAATGGAATCCGGTTCTCCGATCACAAAGCTGGTATCTAGCTGACAGCCATTGTCGTCTCTGACTTGCAAGAAGTAATCTCCGGCGACCAGATCACTGTAGACGATGTCGTTATTACCATCATTCCAGGTGGCATTCAATGTGCCTACCCCACCACTCAACTCTAGTGCAATCTGACCATCGTCTCCACCTGTACACCGCACTTCTTGGATAGTCGCCATGATTTCTATAGCAGCAGGCGCGTCAATATTGAAGTCAACGGTATCTGCACAAGCATCGGCGTCTGTCACGATCAACTGATGAAGCCCGGCACTGATATTTTGAATCAAGCCAGATGTATTGCCACCGACATTGATAGAAGCACCATCGAGCATGAAGTCGAAAGGTGCAGTTCCATTTTCGAGTTCATAAGAGAATGTTCCATCAGTCGTATTGAAACAAGAAACGGGTGTGGGGTCGGCCGGTTGATTGACCCTAAAGCTGCACAGATCGTAGGTACACGCACCGCTCGCAATTTCGATATCGCAGTTGTCAGGAATACCTTCTATGAATGGACGTATTTCTATTTCTACCAGCTCATTGACTTGCAGCCCACTTATGGCGTGCGAATAGTCGCCATTGTTCGGACTTATCCATTCGCCGCCGTTGATTCTGATTTCATAAGGGATAGCCGTATCGTTTTCTTCTGTCCAGCTAAACGTAACTGTTCGCTCCTCCAAGTCCGTCACCGCACAGTCTACAGTTGGCGCACGAAAATCTTGTACACTCCCCACTCTAACTTGATTCTCATAGCTACAGCCGAATGGATCGGTCATTTGCGCTCGATAAACTTGTACGCCGTCCGGCTGAGCAGTTGGATTGGCACAGTTATCGCAGGACAATCCTTCTGAAGGCAGCCAGACATACGCTATGGGATTCCTGGAGTTGAAAGTGATCGACCAAGAATTAAATGTCCCAATTTGAGGACCACTTTGATCGGAGACTTGCAACATCCATTTTCCATTCATCGACTCACCTGTCAAGTCTGCCCAGCTTTCTTGCGGCTGAAAATCTCCGGTAAAAGGAGCAGTGCCTGCCGTGATGGGCGTTACTGCATTTGGCGTAAAGCAAGTCTGTGTATAGTTGCTACCTTCTCCCCCATTATTGGCAGATAAAATGATGAAATTGCCGTCGGGTCCCACGAGCGACAACACCAAATCACTCACCCAGTCGGTATCCCCCGTTTCGATGTCTACACATACGGAAACAATATCGCTAAATGGATCATTCAGTGTACCCGGATAGACGTCAGTCACTTCTATGGTACTACTATATTCTTGCCCAATGGGGTGATTCGGAAAGCCTAGTCCATCGTAGCGCGGAGAGGTTTCAAACGCAACCACATCTTCTGTAAATGCAGGTCCAGCGCGTAGTTCTACTGCTTCCCCGGAACACAAAGTGGTGTCGCGCATGGCCAGCGAAAAGTCTTGGCAGGTATAACAATCGGGGTGGGTCACAGGAAGCACTTGCGCCTGAACAGTCGTATCCCAATTGCACCCAAAATTGTCGGTCACATTGAATGTATAAGCAGCTTCACCAGATTTGTCAAAGACTGCCGTGATGGACTCAGGCGTCTGCTCAATGATGGAGTTGTCTTCTTCCCAAGCAAAATCCACCAATGTAGGCGTAAAGGTCTCCAGCTGTGGATACAAGTCCGGTGCGAAACCAATCTCCCATGCAAAAATGACGCCATTATCGCTTCGCCAAAGGTCTTCTACTTTGATCGACCATTCGCCGTTCAGTGGACAGCCGATCAATTGCTCCAGCGGCTCAAAAGTGGCATAATCACCTGGCGCAAGTGTATTGCGGTCATTGATGGTTAAAAGACGGTCAGGGAAATTGCGGATGGTCTGTATCCAAGTTGCATTTCCAGCAGCAGGTGTCCAGCAATAGTCATAACCTAGACCTGGAATGATGACATCAGAATTGGGTTCGTCATTGGGTTCGCCTAAGTGTACCGTACCACCGCCGCCACCTTGTCCGGCATATTCATGTAAGACAGTACTTTGTCCATTGGGGCATATTAGTTCGATCTGTAAATCACGCAAATAGGAATGTTCTATATTGACACAGACGCTGACGAGATCATTGATGTCTTGTAGAGTTTGTCCGGGATTGAAATTGGTAAAAGTAAGTCCAGATTGATAGGGCACACCTGTCCCATCGGGCAAGGCTAATGTATCGGATAGCACTTTTTTGGCAGAAAATGCACCTTGAGTGGCTTTCACAGAGATATTGGCATCGGATCTTTCTATGCCACCGCGGAGTGTGATGGTGTCGCCCGTGCAAAACAAATCGTCATCCTCAGCAACGTTCGTAAAATCGGGCTTTGTCGCCACTCGCACCCGCTGATAAGCGAATAAACTATTGGTACAGCCTAGCTGATCGACGATGGTGAGTTGTGCGATGTAGCCACCAGAGCGTCGATAAGTATGCGCGACAGTAGGACCGTAGCGGAAATTGCCATCACCCATATCCCAGATGTATTCTGAGGAGTCTGTCTGATTGTAAAAACCACCCAATTCTTGCGGAAAAACACCCCTCCCGGTCAGCGTCACTCGATCACCGGGACAAATATCAATCCATCCGGTATCCGCAGGCATAGCAGCAGGTGTAGAGCTGTCGATGTAGGCTTCTATTTTTTGACAAGCTGGTACACAGGATATTTCTGCGTACCATCCGGCGCGAGCAAAGACATTGGAGTTAAAAGAAACAGTAACACAACCAGAGCGGTTTTCGACAGATGCTTGTACCGCTACAGGAAAAGAGGCACTAACCACGAAGTTCCCATTTTCCAGCTCATTAGCTAACTCAACTCCGCAAGCTAAAAGTGGTGCATTGGTGTCCATACCATCGTAGAAACACAATTCATCTTCCACGCTGATGACCATCGTACGCATCTGAATCCGAATGTGTGAGCCAGTACTTTCATCCGAACAAATGGTCGTTACGTGATTTTCGCCAGCCGTATAATTGTTCTGCGAGCCACCGCTATCCGTGAAAAAACCTTCGCACGTACGGATGGTATCTGCACTGCCTATTGGGTACTCGGTAGGCGTATCTTGCGCATGACCTGTATGACTAAAAATAAGCATCAATACAACAGTCAATGCCGTAGAAAAATGGGTAAGTATTGAGTGGTACATATTGCCCATATTGTAGAATTAGACGTTAGATGTAATGGTAGAAAAACTTGCTGTCGGATGAAAATGGTATTGTAAGGTCGTCACAGCGGTCGTCACAGCTTACTTTTTCGGATATTGCCGCCCCAAGTGTTCGTTCAATGCAGATGTGACTGCTCGACTCGATCGCAAGACTAACACTTGATTGGTATTCGCAATGCGGTAGCTTTTTTCTAGCTGAGGATGTGGCAAAAGCTGATGCTCACGCATGAGAGCGATGATGTTGATAGCCGTAATATCTTTAACGGCAATAGTCGGATGATCTTGCGCCAATGCTTTTTCGCTCCCTGTCAAATAATAAGCGTAGTCGAGCTGAAAATTCCATCGCTTGATGAGAAAAGGGCGTTCTTCAAGTATACGCGTCAGGTAGTCTTCGTCGTAGACTTCATAGAGCCGCTCGTCGACTTGGACAGACGTGATAGTGGATTGTGCTTGCGTCAATAGCGCGCAGCAAAGAAAGCCAAATAGTAGATAATACTTCATGTGCAATAATCGGTTGATGGTTCGGGATGACAAAGATAGGGGAATGTGGTAGAAATCAGAATCTGTACATGATGGAACGGGATAGATGAGTTGAATCTGACATATTACGCTAAAAAATATACAAATTTCATCTTTAACGATGGGGGGTTAGCTTTAGTATATGCAGAGCTTCGAGAGAAGAGAGAGCGAGAAGAGTTGGGAGAAACGGCATAGCTCACCCATAGCGTATAAGTTTATTCGTTATATGTGATAAATCAAAATCGTCGATATTTGCACACCAAAATCAAAAATTGAGATGAACAAAAAACGCATGGTTGTCAAAGTTGGGACGAATGTTTTGACACAAGCGGATGGGAAGTTAGATGTAACGGCATTGAGTCAGCTAGTCGATCAGTTGGTAGCGATCAAAGCGACAGGTATTGAAGTTGTTTTGGTCTCCTCGGGGGCAGTAGGCGCAGGCAGAAGTGTCTATCAGGCATCTGAGCAATTGAATAAAGTGGTGCAGCGGCAGGTGTGTTCAGCGATTGGGCAAGTGCAGTTGATGCAGTGGTATTCGAGTCTACTGAGCAACTATCAGGTTTATTGTGCGCAAGTATTAGCGACCAAAGAAGACTTTCGAGATCGACAGCACTATTTGAATATGCAGAACTGTCTACTGGCATTGCTACGCGATCATTTAGTACCTATCGTCAATGAAAATGACGTAGTCTCCATCAACGAACTGATGTTTACGGACAACGATGAGCTGGCGAGCCTGATTGCTGCCATGATTAATGCGGATACACTGGTACTATTGACAGCAGTAGATGGTTTGTTTACTGGCGATCCAAATGATCCTGATAGTCAATTAATAGAAGTCGTAAGTGCTGACGATACGACGCTCCACCAATTTATCTTACCCCAAAAATCTTCTTTTGGTCGCGGCGGGATGTCTACCAAAATTCGTATGGCACAAAAGGCAGCGGCACTCGGCATAGAAGTCGTCATCGCCAATGGCAAACGCCCGAACATACTCGCTCAGATTTTGGGAGGCAATTTTACAGGCACAACTTTCGCAGCATCTGAAGCAGTCTCTAATGTCAAAAAATGGATGGTATATCAAAAACAGTCGAGTCAGTTACCCAAGGTCATCATCAATGCTGGAGCAGCTAAAAGTTTGCGTTCCAAAACAAAGATTGCCAGTTTGCTACCTGTCGGTATCACCGCTTTTCAGGGTCAATTTGAAAAAGGCGAACTGGTACAAATCAAATCTGATCAGGGCGAGTTTATAGGCTTTGGCATCACGCAATATGATCTGAATACGGCTTTGGATTATCTGGGAGAAGTGGGCAAGAAAGCTTTGATTCATTATGATTATTTGTATATTGAATAGATTGTTTCCATTTTTTTATAGTCTATCTAATTGACACTCAAAAAGATACAAACGAAACCAAAGCCAACTTAGTGCGTTTCAATAAAACCCGAATCCACTACTAACAAGAACACAAAAACAATAAAGACATTGACCTTTAAAGAATTATCGCTACACGACGAACTCCTGGAAGGCTTAGATTCTATGGGCTTTCAAGAAGCGACACCCATTCAAGAACAAGCCATTCCGATTATCCTTTCCGGCAGAGACCTTATCGGGTGCGCACAGACCGGAACCGGCAAAACGGCTGCTTTTTTATTGCCCATTTTGAACCAAATCACCCTACATCCGCAAGATGATGTCAGTACGCTCATATTAGTGCCTACGCGGGAGCTGGCAATGCAGATCGACGAGCAATTGGAAGCTTTCTCCTACTTCACCTCCATTAGTTCCATTCCTATTTATGGTGGTCAAGGCAAGAATGCTTTTGAATTTGAAAAAAAAGCACTGACGAAAGGGGCAGACATCATCGTAGCGACGCCGGGCCGATTGATTGCGCATTTGAATTTGGGATATGTACGCTTTCAGAAAGTCAAGTATTTTATCCTTGATGAAGCCGACCGAATGCTCGATATGGGCTTTGTGAAAGACATCCAGAAAATCAATAGTTACCTGCCAGAGCAGAAACAAACACTCCTTTTCTCCGCAACCATGGCAAACGAGATCAAACGTTTCGCCAAAACGCTTCTCAAAAATCCCGAAACCATCAGCTTAGCCGTCTCCAAACCGGCCGAAAATATTGTGCAAGCCGTCTACAAAGTCGATGCTGATCAAAAGTTAGCTTTACTCGAGTATGTCATCAATCCTGAGCGTGCTAAAGAAGGCTTGATTCTCATTTTTTCGTCTACCAAATCTGGGGTCAAAGAAATCGCTCGAATGCTCTCCCGACGTGGAATGGAAGTTGCTGCTATGCACTCTGATCTGACACAAGACGAGCGCAAAATCGTCCTCCGAAAGTTTGAAAATGGTCAGATTCCAGTACTTGTCGCCACAGATATTTTGTCGCGTGGTATTGATGTGGATGGTATCCGTTTGGTCATCAATTATGATATGCCGGGTGATGCTGAAGACTACATCCACCGCATCGGTCGGACTGCCCGCGCAGACGCCAATGGCACAGCGCTTTCTTTTATCACTCGCCGCGATATGCGTCGTCTGCAAGCTGTAGAACGCTTGATGGAAAAGAATGTCTATGTATTGACACTTCCACAAGGTCTAGAACGACACGAAATGGCACATAGCAAGAAAAAAAAAGGGAAAGGCGGTAAGAAGTATGGCAATAAGAAGAAGAAAGGGAAATCGGGTAGGAAGGAGAGGTGAGGTTTTTTGCCTTTAGCGGTGAGCTACTAGACGTTAGCCTGTTCAGCGGTTGCTGAGTAAAGCAGTGGCATCACTAATTTTAAGCTGTCAATGCAAAAACCAAGTTGCTTACATCACGGCTTTACAATCACTCGCTCCTATCAATCCTTTTATCCTTCCACAATCAAATGCCCCAAATCCACCTTCATCGCTTCTTCTTTTGATGGTGCGAGCATACCCGTACACAAACACAATTTGCGCTCATTACGCTTCAAGACGTCGTAATTGGGACAACTTTGACAACCTTTCCAAAACGCTTCATCTTGTGTCAATTCTGAAAAAGTGACTGGTCGATAGCCTAAAGAATGATTCATACTCATCACAGCCAAACTGGTCGTGATGCCGAAAACTTTCGCCTTCGGATACTTGTCGCGAGCGTAGTTGAAAACACGTGTTTTGAGTTGTTTCCCTAGTCCAAGTCCTCTAAATTTTGGCGCGACGATCAGACCGGAATTAGCGACATACTTGCCATGCGTCCAAGTCTCGATATAACAAAATCCGGCTAATTCCACTCCATTCAGCGCGATGATTCCATTTTGCTGCTCCATTTTCTGCCGGATGTAAGCTGGCTCACGTGTGGCGATACCAGTACCACGCTCTTTGGCGGAAGCGGCATAGAGCGCGCAGATGGATTCGGCATACGACAGATGGTCAGCAGTAGCGATGTCGAGTTGAATAGTCATGTCTATATATGTTGGAAGAAAAAAGCGTGTCTAAGCTACAGGATATAGCTGTTGTCTAAGTTCAATACTAGAAACGCCGCCGCCGGACAATTTGCTGATGCTGCAAAAAAGGAATGGTATTCTTCATACTGCAAAAATAAACGGAGTTTTGGTGAGAGACAAGTCCTTTTTGAAAAAGTGTGGATAGGTTAGATGTCGTAAAAATATTGGTATCGCCAGAAGTTCGATTTTGAGTCTTCTGATTTTGTGTAATTTCGCACAGTTTAAAAGAATCATCTATCAATGTTTTCCGTCCTCATTCCTACCTACCATCGCAATGACCTACTGCGGGCTTGTCTGGAGCATATCGTTTCGGCAAGTCAAAACTTTGAGGGTGACTACGAAATTATCGTTTCGGATGATGGAAAAGCGACGACCGCACAGCTATTGATCGCTACTGATTTTCCTGAAGTCCAATGGGCACAAGGCCCACAAGCCGGACCTGCCGCCAATCGCAACCATGCTGCTCGACAAGCCAAATATGACTGGTTGGTTTTTTTGGATGATGACTGCCTACCTGATGCGCAATTGTTGACTGCCTATGCAGATGCAATTCAAGAAGATCAGCAACAACAAGTATTCGAGGGTAAAATATATGCGGAACGCGAGCGACGGGGCTTTCACGAAGAAGCACCTATCAATCTGACAGGTGGCAAGTTTTTGTCCTGCAATATTTGTTTGTCCAAATCGACTTTTGAAAAACTAGATGGCTTTGACGAATCTTTTCCTTATGCGACTATGGAAGATACTGATTTGAAAGTGCGGATTTTGGAAGCTGGACATCGCATCCAATTTGTGGAACGAGCAGCCGTTTGTCATCCTTGGCGACCGACCAAAGGCTGGAATATGTATCAAAAGCGATTTCAGAGTTACCGACGTTTCATTGAAAAATATCCCGAAAAAAAGAAGATGCACAATCGCGTCTCTCGTCTGAAAATATTGATTAGTCGATTTTTGGAAGATTTTCAAGAATTGGCTAAGTATCGTTTTCGAGGAATGCGTTTTATGTTTTATCAAGCGGCTTTGAATGTGCGGTTGTTGTTGATGAAAAGACCGTAAAATAAGTCCGACGAAACAATCTCCTTTCCCCAAAAGTTATATCCCCATGAATCACCTGCAACACGAAACAAGTCCTTACCTTCTACAGCATGCTCACAATCCGGTCGATTGGTACGCTTGGAAACCCGAAGCCTTCGAGCGAGCGCGCCAAGAGAACAAACCTATTCTGGTCAGTATAGGTTATTCAACTTGCCATTGGTGTCATGTCATGGAACGCGAAAGCTTTGAAAATGAGTCAGTTGCAGCATTCATGAATAAGCATTTTATCAACATCAAAGTAGATCGAGAAGAACGTCCCGATGTCGACCAAATCTATATGGAAGCTTGTCAGCTCATCAATGGAAGTGGCTGCGGCTGGCCACTCAACTGTTTTTTGCTACCTGATGGACGCCCATTTTATGCGGGCACTTATTTCCCACCACAAGAGATGAGCAATCGACCATCTTGGGCACAAGTCTTGCAGCGAATGACGTATATGTATAACGAAGAACACGAAAATGTAGAAGCGCAAGCACAGCAACTCATCGACATCATCAACAACTCCGATACAGATAGCTTCAAATCCACGATTGACTTATCAACCGACGCTACAAATTTTACCAAAGAGACTTTAGCCAAAATATACAAGCGACTCGAAGCGCGATATGACCGCAGAGATGGCGGATTTGGTGGTGCACCTAAATTTCCGTCCACTTTTGCGTTGCGGTATTTGCTTCATTATCATTATCGAACAGGCGAGCCGGAAGCTTTGCATCATGTTCATTTTTCTTTGGAGAAAATGATCTATGGCGGCATCTACGATCAGCTAGGCGGTGGCTTCTCACGATATACGGTCGATAGAGCTTGGCAGATTCCACATTTTGAAAAGATGTTGTACGATAATGCACTCTTAGTCAAGCTATTAGCAGAACTTCATCAATATCAACCCAACGAACTCTACCAAACTGCCATAGCAGAAACGCTCACGTTCATCGAGCGCGAAATGACGCACAAAGACGGCGGTTTCTATGCAGCTTTGGATGCTGATTCGGAAGGTGTGGAGGGCAAGTTCTATGTTTGGCAACAATCGGAAATCGAAGAACTACTTGATACTGAAACTGCTCAACTCTTCAATAAGTACTATCAAGTCTCGAAGGAAGGCAATTGGGAAGACACCAATATTCTGTACCGCAATCAAAGTGCGCAGACATTCGCCAAACTGCGCGGACTAGATATAGCTAACTTTCAAGCCAAGATGCAATCTGCGCGCGCTATTCTGTTAGAGGCACGTGCCCAACGTATCCGTCCTGGACTGGACGACAAAATACTACTGGACTGGAACGCTTTGATGTGTACCGCTTACGTGAAAGCGTATCAGGCATTAGGACATGAAGAATACAAGACTGCTGCTCTCCGCAATATCGAATTTTTATTCGATCACTTTCCACAACAAGATCACACGCTCAAGCTTTATCATACCTACAAAGATGGACAGGCACAGTACGATGCTTTTTTGAATGATTATGCTTATCTCATCGAAGCGTTGTTGCACGTTTACACGTTAGACTTTAAGACCGGATATATTGATTTGGCGGCTCAGTATGCAGATTTTGTGATCGCTCATTTTTTGGATCGAGATAAATCCTTGTTCTATTTCACATCGGATGAGCAAGATGATTTGGTGACGCGAAAAATTGACATTTATGACTCAGCAATGCCTTCTGGCAACTCAGTTATGATTTATAATTTACAGCAACTCAGTATTTTACTAGATCGAGCGGATTATCGCGACCTGACTACGCAAATGCTACAACAAGTCGAAAAACAAATGACGCAGTACGCGCCTTCTTTCGCCAATTGGTCACTCGCCTTGTTCTCGTTACTTCATGGACAAAAAGAAATCGCTATACTAGGCAAAGATGCTGAATTAATAGCTCAGAACATCCTTCAACAATTTCTGCCCCAATCTATTTTGATGGCAAGCGCACACGAAACCGATGATTATCCGTTATTGAAAGACAAGATCGCGAAAGACAACATCTTGATTTATTTATGCGAAAACTATGCTTGTCAGCAGCCTGTTGAGGATGTCGATATATTTTTAAATATGATTTCATGATCTGAATGTAGCCTATACTTCGGCATTCAGCATTCTTTGTTCATTATTCAATATTCGATTCCTCATCACCAATCCATTCTTCACTCAAAACTATTGCCTGTGCGAAACTACATCCTACTCCTTTTCTGCTGCGGCTGGAGTGCCCTCGCTTTCGCACAACAGCCTGCGCAGTATAGTCTCTACCAGTTCAATCGGTTTGCCTTCAATCCGGCCTATGCAGGCATGGACAACTCCTTGAGTGTAACAGGTGTCTTTCGCAAACAGTGGGTCGATCTAGCAGGCAGTCCTACCTCACAACACCTTAATGTACACGCGCCACTGCCCTTTTTGAGTAGCGGCTTTGGACTGAGTTTTCAAAATGATGAACTAGGTCCTACACAATATCAGTCTTTCCAACTCGCCTACAACTATCGCTTGCCCATCGGGAGAGCAGGTACATTGAGCATAGGCGCGAGTGGTGTTTGGCGACAGTCAGGTCTGGATGGATCGGTTATCCGCACACCGGATGGCAACTATACGGACAATAATTTTCCGGTGCACAATGATGATTTACTGCCCACTGATCTGGTCAGTAGCAGTGCCATTGATGCGACGGCGGGCATTTATTATCAGAGCAAAGTCTTTGAAGTTGGTTTTTCTGCGATCAATTTACTCAATCAGCCTATTGAGTTTGCGACTTTGAGTGTACAGCCGGAGCGTGCTTACTTCTTCGTCGCCGGAGCAAATTTTGACATCGGACGTACATGGTCACTACATCCTACGGTGCTCGTCAAAAGCGACGTCATACAGACACAGACAGATATTTCTGTGCTATTGCGCTACGACGATAATATATCTGTGGGTGGGTCGTTTAGAGGATATGATAGCAATAGTATAGATGCCGCCGCTATTTTGGGAGGTGTTCGCATCAATGAAAAGATACGCCTATATTATAGCTATGATGTACCACTTTCTGCATTGAATACGGTACATAGTGGTTCGCATGAAATACTGCTCAACTACAATCTAAACAAGGACTTTGGCAAAGGTGTACCGCCGCCAGTCATCTACAGTCCACGCAATTTGTAATAACCTTTATTTAACCTTTTCCGCTACACGCTGTGACAATAATCTATTTGGTAGATGATTCCCATTTTTTCGCGCCAAACGCAGCACTTTTTCTTACAGCCAAATACACTAATTCAAAAATAGTGGCGTTCAATGAAGGTCGCTCAAAAACGAGTCAACTTTGCTTCTACAAATAGAAACCAAAAGATGCTGTACCTTTGCGCGCTCAAATAAAATTTCACATCCCGATAGTTAGCGGGATCAATCTTGTGATAGAATAAATAACTCGGTACTCCATATACTTATTTAAGTAGCGATTTTTATTCGACCCAAATTAATCAACTGATTACAATCACTATTGAAGGAAAACAGAAGTAGCAAAATGAAAAAATTGTTCAGATTAAGTTTAGTATTGCTCGTCCTTTTCGTCGCCTCCTGCGGTTCCAACCAAAACGGTCAATTGATAGGGGTACTAGATCGCCCCTCTTGGAAAGGTATTAATCCTTACGGCATGGTTTACATTCCTTCGGGTTCTTTGACCATCGGCGCCGGTGACCAGGATTTAGCCAATACTTTTGTTCAAAGACCGAAGCAAATCTCCGTCGTCGGATTTTTTATGGACGAAACGGAAATTACCAATAACGAATACCGTCAATTTGTCTATTGGGTGCGCGATTCATTGGCACACTCTTATCTCGATCACTACATCGAAGACGAGCTGACCGGAGACGAATACATCGACTGGGAATACGATATCGACTGGCAAGATGAAACGCTAGAAGACTTGTTCTACCAAGGCGACGATCGTTTCGCAGGCAAACGCGAGTACGACGTCAGCAAGTTTGAGTATGAGTATCAGTGGTATGACTGGCAAAAAGCGGCTCATGACAAGGGCAATTCACCGCGTAACTCCTTTATCCAAAAGAAGAAAGTCAATATCTATCCTGATACTTTAGTCTGGATTCGCGATTTCGCTTACTCTTATAATGAGCCGATGACGCGTAACTACTTCTGGCATCCAGCTTATGATGACTATCCGGTAGTAGGTATCGACTGGCACACTGCCAATGCGTTCAACTATTGGAGAACGAAGTTGTGGAATGCGTATGAGTCTGGTCAAGGTGTCAATACAGAAGATTTCCGTCTACCTTTCGAGCAAGAATGGGAATATGCAGCGCGTGGTGGTCATGACTTGTCGACTTATCCTTGGGGGGATTACTATTTAAGAAATGCAAAAGGTTGCCTACTTGCTAACTTCAAGCCTGGTCGTGGTAATTATGCCGAAGACGGTGGTATTTATACGGTCAAAACAGATGCTTACTTCCCGAATGACTACGGTCTATTCAATATGGCAGGTAATGTAGCTGAATGGACCAACACCGCTTACTACGAAAATGCGTATTCCTTCATCCACGATATGAACCCGGACATCCGCTATGATGCCAAAGAAGACGATCCTGAAGCCTATAAGCGTAAAGTTATCCGTGGCGGTTCTTGGAAAGATGTAGGAGCTTACCTACAGAATCACAAGCGTCATTGGGAGTTCCAAGATACGACTAAGTCTTATGTTGGTTTCCGTGGTGCGTTGACTTTCTTGGGTCGCTCTATGGAAGATGAGTTTTAAAGTTGAGCTATTAGCGACTAGCTTTTAGCCGTTAGCTCCTCAGCAGCTACTGAGCTTTAGCAATAGCAGCTTAACATGAATAATGAGAAACGCTGTAGGTACTGTACTTACAGCGTTTTTCTTTTGTAGCTACAATAAAAGCAGTGTAGGGAAACGTTAAAGACCTAAGTTCCGCTCAAATTGTAGACTAATACCAAATTCAATAATGAAGTACGTAAATGGAAATTAGATTATTTTGAGGCTAATCAAGGCGAAAAGCACAGCCCTAGGGGTAGCTAAGGCGAGCATTTTCAATAAAGAGTAGCTTTAAAAGAAGCAATTTATATACGTAACTTGTTTTTGAAATTGGTATAATAGTTTGTGCTGAACTAGCTAATAGCTAATAGCTCATTGCTGATGGCTAATAGCTGTGCGAAGCACCCACCATTCACCACTCAGAACAGTCATTCAACGACTAATACTTACCATTCTCTAAAATTTTTAGGTGCC
Source organism: Bacteroidota bacterium (assembly GCA_038749535.1). Taxonomy (GTDB): domain Bacteria; phylum Bacteroidota; class Bacteroidia; order Chitinophagales; family Saprospiraceae; genus JAAUTG01. Next base: position 15,666 of record JBCDHX010000052.1, on the reverse strand, counting down.
ACGTGTATCTTTTCTCTTTTCAAGCATTATTAAGATGACTTTTAGAAGTTGGAACGCTTGATTTTAGCCGAGCATCCCACTTCAAGGAGTCGTACAAAAATGTTCAAATAATTAAGTCGACCGTTTTGCTAAAGCTGACTACGGAGCGACCGACAGGAAGCGACACGGGAAGGTTTCGTAAAACTTCTTGTCGATATTAATTTTTGAACAGTACTAAACAGACAGACACAAATTTTATTTCATTGATCTGCCCAAATCATTTTATAGGGCAACTCTTAAAACTGTTTATCAAATGAGTTTTATTCATTCGAAGGGCTTCAAATACGTCAAGAACTTGATTATCGGTGTAGGTGCAGCAGTTGTACTACTTGGAGCATTAGAAAAAATTAATTCAACACAAATTATCCCGGGCGTCGATTTGATTACGATCGGATTGGTGACAGAGGCATTCTTATTCTTGATGTTGGGATTGATTCCACCAGAAAAAGAATACTACTGGGAAAAACTATATCCAGGCTTGGATGACGCAAGCGCGAATGTACAAGCAATCACGCCAACCGCAAGCGGTATTTCTGCAAACACACCAGCTTTAAATGGTGAGGTCGTAGAGCAACAGCTAGGGGGCATGTTGACCGAATTGCAGGGCATGTCACGTAGTTTAGGTTCGTTGAAAGCCTTACAAGAAGTAGATTTCTCTGGTACGAGCGATCAGATCCGCGCGATGAATAACTTCTACAGCAAGCTAAACGAAGCGATGGCTGACTTAGGTGATTCTTTGGAAGATACGCGTCGCTACAAAGAGCAGATGACGGTACTGAACCGCAATTTGAGTTCCTTGAATGGTGTATACGGTAACGTATTGAATGCGATGACTGGTCAAGCACCACGTCGTGAGGTGTAAGTTAGCTATTAGCCGTTAGCCGATAGCAGTTAGCTTATTCAGCAAGTACTGATTTTAAGCTGATACTCTTAACTAACAATAATAAAATAATAAGATATGTCAATACCTAAGGAGCCCCGGCAGCTGATGATTAACTTGATGTACCTCGTTCTAATGGCATTACTTGCCTTGAACGTGTCCGCAGAGATCATCAATGCCTTCTTTCAAATAGACAAGGGGATCGCAAAGAGTAATCAGATCATAGATGACTCTAACGAGTATGTGAATCTGACACTCGAAAAAAATGCAGAACAAGATTTATCAAGATATAAGCCACTTGTAGAGGCTGCCAAAGAAGTACGCTCCATTTCTTCTGAATTTACGACTTATTTCAGTGAGCGCAGAGAGGAGTTGGTAGATGAAACAGGAAAGGGTTACTATCCTGATGATGATCCAAAGCATCCCGGTCAGCCGAAATCTTACAAAGACAAGGATGTGACTACTCGTGTTTTGGTCAATGGTTATGAAAAGGACGGTCAACAGATTGATCCCAAGGGACCTGAAATCAAAACAAAGGTTGAAGAAACTAGAGAGCGGATTTTGGAAATTGTTCGAGGCTTAGAAGGTACGGAAGGTACTAATATTACTGAGGAAACAATTGCTGAACTAGAAAAGTCTATTTCTTTGGAAATCAGTGATGAGTACGAAAGTAGTGACAAGACTTGGTCTGATTTTACCTTCAGAAAAATGCCTTTAGCGGCAGTTTTTCCGATATTTCGTAAGTTTCAGAACGATATGAAAAGTACTGAGGCAGCCGTATTAAACTATTTGGCTAGTCAAATCGGTGCGACTTCATTCAAGGTAGATAACTTTATTCCTATTGCTTCTGCTGAAAAAAGTTACGTTATTGCAGGTGAGCCCTACAGTGCTGATATTACCATAGGTGCTTCCAGTAAATCTGTGTATGAAAATATGGACATTCGAGTGAATGGACAGAACCTTCGTGCTCAGGATGGAGTCGCTAAATATACAGCAAGTAGCTCAACGCCTGGTCTAAAAAGTTATAATGTAGCAATTACATTGACTAATCCGACAACTGGAGAGCGCGAGACATACGAGAAGAAATTTGAGTATGAAGTTGGTCGCCGCTCAGTAACGGTCGCTGCTGATAAAATGAATGTATTCTATATTGGTGTAGATAATCCAATTAGTATTTCAGCAGCAGGTACATCCTCTAATCAGTTAAGAGTTTCTGGTAGAGGTGGCGGAATTAAGATCTCAGGAAGTGGTACGAGCAGAAATGTAACGGTAAGCCAGCCAGGTGAAGCAGTTGTTACAGTTTCAGGAGGAGATTTGAAAGCTACTAACTTTGATTTCCGTGTGAAGCGTATTCCTGACCCGACACCTCAGTTGGGCAGAAGTAAAGGTGGTAGCATGGGTAATGGTGAGTTTAAGGCACAGTCTGGTGTATTGGCGATTTTGGATGGATTCGATTTTGATGCGCGTTGTACCATTCAGGGCTACAACTTGGTACGTGTACCGAAGCGTCAAGATGCTGTCAACTCTAACAATGCCGGAGCGCGCTACAATGCTAAATCTCAGCGTCTAGTCGCAGCAGCTAAACCTGGCGACATCTACTACTACGAGAATATCAAAGCCAAGTGTCCGGGTGACCGTGCAGGTCGCCCATTAGGAACAATGGTCTTTAATATCAAATAGATGAAGTTGAGCTTCATCAAAAGCGTGTTTTTAACAATATAGTTTTTAGTGAAGGAGGAAGTCCAGTTTTGGGCTTCCTTTTTTTGTGCCCGTCACCCGTTGAGTGCTGCATTAAAGTGCAAAGTAGCTGTATTCTGATAACATTAGATACCTTGATTGGGTGTTGACTCAGCGGGTGACTTGAAGTTAAGTGGATGGGAAGGCTTTAAACTTAGCTTTACAAAAGTACCTTTACTCAAAACCGCCCGCAACTTTCGCAAAGCAAGCCGACTTATCAATCGGGAAGTGGTTACAAAATAAAAAGCCCTTTCCATCACATCAGACAGAAAGGGCATATAGGTTCGAGCATATATCTCAACCTTGATTCAAAGAACCAAAGCCTATTCAATCCTCAACTCTTGCAGCGAATAGCGATTCTGATCAACTTCGACAAACATATAGACTCGGAAATTGCCTTTATCCGTCTGTAGATTTCCGATGCAATACTTGGCAGCATTGCCTTTGGAACTTCCTTCATGGACTTGACTAAAGCCTTTGATCGTATGTTGTCCAAAAAACTGATTGAGCTTTTCGACTGCTTTCGCTTTTCCATAAATACCATCTTCGCTCGGCAAAGATAGCTCCACATTGTCATCAAAATGAGTACCAACGGCGGTTGCGTTACCACTACTCATCGCTCTCGTGATGCTCGCCATGCTAGAACTAGCAGATTGCTGAAAAGCAAACAATGGCAAAGCGATCATTAAAATTACAAAACGCATCATTGGGTTTAAAATTTAGTATAAGGGAATTTGTAAAATATAATCTCCCCATTTTACTTGCTCTTTTTCCTTCACACTGCGTTGAAAAGCCTCGCTGATGCCCTGCATCGTCTACGTTTTTCGCCTTGCTTGAAGAAAAAATACCTTCGCAAAATTTGGGTACCTTATTTATTATAAACTCCCTGAATGAATTTGACGATCAAAGTCAATACATAATGAAACAATAAATTTCATATCCTTGAGACGTTGAAACCTCAAAGATGTAACAAAAAAGTTCTCCCTAGTTGTGTTTTGTGTGTCAGGCAATAGTGGAAAGCTTTTAAGTGCTTACATTTGCCATCTCTATAACGTAAGACACCCAAAAAGTTACATAATTTTAACACTTGCCTGTTATACTTTAAGAGTATGTCTAAAATCAGATTTAACTGATTATCAATAGTTTGCGGTTCTAGGGAAGAAAAAATTAGTGAGTTTAGCGAGCTAAATGAACTCATTTTTTCAAAGCTAGGTTCGTAAGATATTGGTTATCAGAACGATAAAAATTTAAACATACTCTAACAACACCTGCAACTATGACTACTTTTCAACGCGCGATTCTTATCATTTTAGATGGCTGGGGACTAGGAACTGACCCTAAATCCGATGCTATTCAGCAAGCCAATACCCCTTTTTTCGACCACCTCGTGCAGACGCGCCCCAATTCTACTTTGGTCACTTTCGGAGAAGAAGTGGGGTTGCCAGAAGGACAAATGGGTAATTCTGAAGTTGGGCACATCAATATCGGAGCAGGGCGAGTAGTCTATCAGGCGTTGGCAAAGATCAATAAAGCAATCCGTGAGCGCGAACTACATTCTAATGAAGTATTACAAGACGCGCTCCGCTATGCCAAACGAAAAGGAAAAGCGGTACACTTGATGGGCTTATTGTCGGATGGTGGTGTGCATTCTCATATCGACCATTTGAAATCACTCTGCGATATCACACAAGATGCAGGACTAGAGAAGGTGTACATTCATGCTTTCACAGATGGGCGAGATACTGCGCCGAAAGGTGGAAAAGGCTATCTAGAAGAGCTTCTACAATATACTGAAAATCAATCGGTTGAAGTAGCAAGCATCATCGGACGGTATTATGCGATGGACAGAGATCAGCGTTGGGAGCGTGTCAGAAAAGCGTATGATTTACTGGTGAAAGGTGAAGGTGAAGGGACACGCGATCTGGTAGCGACCCTGAAAGAACGCTATGCTGATGACCAAACAGACGAATTTATTTTACCGATCGTCCATTTGGATGAAAAAGGCAATCCGCTAGCCGTTTTGGAGCGAAATGATGTACTCATTTGCTTCAACTTTAGAACAGATCGCCCACGCGAGATTTCAGAAGTATTGACCCAAAAAGATCACTTTGACTATGGCATGAAAAAAATCAAGTTGAATTATGTCACTATGACAGCATACGACGAAACTTTTGAAGATGTAGCTGTCATTTTTCCCAAAGAAGAAGTCAACAACACACTAGGAGAAGTATTGTCGAAAGCCGGAAAGACACAAGTTCGCATTGCTGAAACAGAGAAATATCCGCATGTTACTTTCTTTTTCAATGGTGGCGTGGAGCAGGAAATAGCAGGTGAAAGTCGCATCATTATTCCTTCACCCAAGGTCGATACCTACGATATGCAACCAGAAATGAGTGCACAAGAAATTACGGATGCCATTATTGAACGTATCAATCAAGAACAACCTAACTTCATCTGCCTCAACTATGCCAATACAGACATGGTCGGTCATACGGGTGACTTTGAAGCTGCCAAAAAAGCAGCCGAGACGGTGGATGACTGCTTGAAACAACTCATCGACACTTGCCAAGAACATAACTATGCTGCCCTCATCATCGCCGATCATGGTAACTCTGATTACATGATTAATGAAGACGGCTCGCCCAATACAGCTCACACGACCAACTTAGTCCCTTGTATTTTGGTCGCAGAAGGTCTTGATAATATTCAGTTGAAAGACGGAAAGCTAGGAGATATTGCGCCTACAATTTTGCATCTTTTGGGACTGGATACGCCAACTGAAATGACCGGAGAAGTGTTGATCTAGGTCTGAGTTCAATGAAAAATTGCTCCCGATTATGAACCGGAAGCAATTTGTTTATTTCACGTTCTAGTCAAAGAAAATCTATGAGATTATATATATTGCTAATCGTCATGTTATCAATAGCGATTGGCTGCAAACGCTCTTCCATCAATCTAGAAGAACAAGCCCAGAAGGTCGAATATTTTGACTTAGTCGCCTTTGTGGAGGCAGAAGCAACTCGCCTAAACGATGCTGATTATCGCTTCCGAAAAACCGTGAATATCAATGGCGAGGAAGAAGTACAAGACATAGCAACCATCAGCATTGCTGATGAATTGGCGTTTCTGAAAAGCAACAACATCAATCGTCCGGCAATGGTGGGTCGCTACAAAGTAGATAGCATCCGAAATGAGCAGGGACAATTGCAATCTATTTCCCACAACGCATTGGATGAAAAGCTGGCGTTGCAGTCTTTGGTCATCGAATTTGATGAGGCGGAGGAAATAGCACAAATCGAACTACAATCACAGACAAGTTCTCGCCTACTAAAAACCTTTTCTAAAGCTACTTATCAACCAGATCAAGGCTATCAACTCAGCAATCAACAGCGGATTACTTTTTTTGGGGAACAGGATATGCGAATTGAGCTGGAGTACCTTGTAGGAGAGAGTGAGAGAGTGAGAAAGTGAGAAGTTTAGCAAATTTTGAGAAAATTGATCCATGAAAGATATTTTAAATCGACTTTATCGACATATTCCGCTGACACAGACGGAGGCGAAGCAATTGTTCTATAACATCGCAGAGCAGCAGTACAATGACATCCAAGTGGCTTCTTTTTTGACTGTTTTCATGATGCGCCCGATTCAGTTGGAAGAGTTGCAGGGATTTCGGGAAGCCCTTTTAGAGCTATGTGTGAAAATCGACATTGAAGATCGTGATACCATAGATGTCGTCGGCACGGGAGGTGATGGAAAAGATACCTTCAACATTTCGACGCTTTCGGCGGTAGTGACGGCAGCAGCAGGCTATCCGGTCACTAAGCATGGTAGCTATGCGTCTTCTTCGGCAAGTGGCTCTTCAGATGTATTGTTGCATTTTGGGTATCAATTCAGCAATCAGCGTGATGTTCTTTTGCGCCAATTGGATGCCGCCAATCTCTGCTTCTTGCACGCACCTATTTTTCATCCAGCAATGAAAGCAGTCGTTCCAGTACGTAAACAATTGAAAGTCAAGACGTTCTTCAATATGCTCGGTCCTCTGGTCAATCCAATACAGCCGACCTATCAGCTATTTGGTGTCTTTGACCTGGAGCTGGCACGGATGTATCATTATCTCCTACAGCAATCGGATAAGCAGTTTGCAGTGGTGTATACGACGGATGGTTATGACGAAATCTCATTGACGAGTTCCTTCAAATTGCGGACACATCGTGGAGAGTATCTATTGTCGCCACACGATTTAGGTAAACCAATCTACCAACAAGAAGACTTGCATGGCGGTGGTTCGGTCGCATCAGCCGCCAATATATTTAAATCTGTTTTGGAGAACACTTGTACCGATGCGCAGAGAGATGTCGTCGCTGCTAATGCCGGAACGGCGATTCATTGCATCAAACCAGAGACAAGTTTGGCAGATTGTGTAGCGGAAGCGGAAGCCGCGATGGTGAGCGGGAAGGCTAAGAAAACGTTTGAGCGGCTGCTGGAAACAGCGAAGTAGGGCGAGAAGTTGATGTAAAATTAATCATAGATAGCTTACACATAAGTCATCTATGATTAATTGAATGAACGGACTACAATCCGTAGGCGACTCCTACGCTCAGCTGGATATTGCGCCCACTTACCTCAGGAAGATCTGTCACTGGAGTCAGTCCCAAAGCCGCTCTCACGTCTACATTCAACCAGACACGACTTGCTATACGATAGTTGAAACCCAGCCCTCCTACTGCGTCGAATACAATGCTATTGTAAGTGCTCTTTTCTACATCTATCCCATTCACTTCTCCATTGATGAAAAAGCCCGGTGCAACTCCGGCATAAATTTTAGGACGAAACGACTCTCCTAAATCTCCGAAAAACGCATTGAACAAAATAGGAATACGCAAGTAATCAATATCTGCATTGTAGGTCTCAGCAGAGTACAGAAGGTCAACTGTCAGTCCGGTTTGCTCGTTGAAACTGTAGGTGGAGGTCACACCTGCAACAATTCCGGTATTGAATTCACTGCTTTCTGCATCGGTGGTCGCAAAATTGACACCTAGACGAGGCCCAATGGAGAAGCGATTTTCTAGCTGTGCGAAAGTCAGTAAGGGCAAACATAAGCATGCCACAATAAGTAGTTTGTTGATTATTTTCATGTTACAAGAATTGAGTGATTTAGGGCTTATTGGGAGTTTAGTAATCGGACTGCAATCGGCTGATTTTACGCCACTTTTCGTTAGAAAAATGCTCACTTATCCAGATAAGTAGGTGAGCGCATATAATTTCCGATTTCATGACGGCATCTTTTTCGCTCATCTTGCGTTGAAAAGCCTCGCCGATAGGCATCGTCTATGTTTTTCGCCTTATCTGAACAAAAAATCTGCTCGGTCAGAAAGGGAATTTATTTACCCTCAACTACTTAAACTCACATTTCCCTACCTCCAATTGGCAAAAAATTAGCTCGCTTTCGCCTCAAAGACAAAAATCCCAATAAGCTCTTACTGTTTATAAAAAATCAGTCGTAAAACCTCATCTCAGTTCTTGTGTTCGCTTTTTGATTTACATTGGTTGCCTTTGCGCTGACCAAATCACTCCTCCACTTCCACTACCTCTTCGCGTATCTGCTTCTGGTACAGATCGTAATAGTATCCTTCATTCGCTAGCAGTTGCTGATGATTGCCTTCTTCTACGATTCGCCCTTCATCGAGTACGATGATCTTGTCAAACTCTAGCAAACTGTAGATGCGGTGGGTGATGATAATGACCGTTTTGTTGGCAAGTGCTTCTTCAAAGTAGCTGAGGATTTGCTTTTCTGTTTTGGTATCAACAGCAGACAGGCAGTCATCGAGTAACAAAATATCAGGTTGCTTGATGAGGGCACGAGCAATGGACGTTCGTTGCTTTTGACCACCGGAGAGGGTGACGCCACGCTCGCCTACCATGGTTTCATAGTTCTCTGGCAAGTCCATGATTTCGTTGTGAATGGAAGCGTATTTGGCGTATTGTTTCACTTCTTTTAAAGTCGCATCTCTTTTGCCGAAGGCGATGTTATTGGCGAGCGTATCTGAGAATAAAAATACATCTTGCGGGACATAGCCAATGCGCTGTCGTAGGTTGTCTAGACTGTGTTCACGCAAGTCGCGTCCGTCTATTTTGATGCTACCCTCCGTCACATCATACATTCTGGTGAGCAGATCGGCGACAGTCGTTTTTCCTGAACCAGTGCGCCCAATGATCGCCAGTTTTTGTCCGGCTTCTAGCTCCAAACTCATATCCCGAATAGCAACAATCCCAGTATCTGGATATTCAAAAGTGACATCATTGAAGCTGATGTCTCCTTTGAGTGGTGCGTCATCTTCTACAGTATTGGTCACTTTGGGTTGTACGTTCAAAAACTCATTGATGCGGGTCTGAGAAGCGGCCGCTTGCTGTATAATAGATGCAATCCAGCCAATGGCTGTCACCGGCCAAGTCAGCATATTGACATAGATCACAAACTCAGCGATATTGCCAGGTGTAATGATACCTTGAATGACTTTGACGCCACCGATCAAGACTGTCACGACGATGCTCGTCCCAATCAGAATCAGCATCGTAGGGTAAAAAAGCGCATCTACTTTCGCCAAGCTCAAAGAATCTTGCCGATACGCTTCACTTTGGTCAGCAAAATATTTGCTCATAAAGCGTTCTTGCACATAGGATTTGACCACACGAATACCGGAATAGACTTCTTGGGCATCGCTATTGAGTTCAGACAGCTTTCGCTGAATGAGGGTACTTTTTTTGTTGATGATATTGCTGACGTAGTAAATTGCAATCGACAAAATCGGGAGGGGCGCAAGTGCATATAAAGTCAATTCTACATTGACGCGTAGCATGGAGTAGATGACCAAAACGAAAAGCGACAACAAGTTGATGCCGTATAAGACAGCAGGGCCGAGATACATCCGCACTTTATTGACGTCTTCGGTGATGCGTGCCATGAGGTCGCCCGTATTGTTTTTGCGGTAAAAGCCTTGATCGAGTCGCTGATAGTGATCGTAGATGACTTTACGGAGATCGTATTCGATGTAGCGCGACATGACGATAATGGTCTGCCGCATGAAGTACATAAAGATGCCCATAATAATCGCCAATCCGACAACTAACAAACCAAAGAACAGCAAGATCTTCCCAATGAAGCTAAACAACTCCTGCTGCACCCCAAATCCTTCCAACTGCCGATAGTAATTGATGTTTTCCACCACTAAATCAAACGCCTGCCGAATCATTTGCGGCTGAAGGACGCGAAAGTAATTGGACAAGACGACAAACAAAAACCCAAGTGCAAAGAGCTTTTTGTAGCGTCCAAAATATGAATTGAGATAGGCGAGTTCCTTCAAGATGCTGGATGATTTTGCTAGGTATAGAAACTATGTGTAGGGAGGTATAGTTCATCAAATTGAACCCTTAATAAATCGTTTCAAAAAGATTGATTACATAAGTCGTTCTTGCAAACCAAATCATTGTCTTTTTGAAAAAATATCTAATCGTTCTTGCTTTATTCATCCTAGGCATCCTATTCCTCCAATTCGGGCGAACCATCTACATAACCATCATCAACAAAATGAAAGGAAAAGAAACCGTCACGTCCGTCATTAATCGTCTCGAAAGTGAAGTCAGAACTCGCCTTGCGCCAGATCTGAAAGCGGCTGGCTTTGACAGTGATTTTCCAGAGCAACTTATATTATTAGCCTTCAAAGAAGAACGGCGTTTGGAAGTCTATGCGCGATTAAGAAATGAATCGAAACTCCTCAAATCCTATCTGTTCACTGCCTTTAGCGGACAACTCGGTCCAAAGATACAAGAAGGCGACAAGCAAATCCCCGAAGGCATCTACAAAGTCGAATATTTGAATCCAAATAGTGCCTTTTATCTCTCCATCAAAGTGAGCTATCCGAATGACTTCGATAAGTCAAAGTCAGTATTCACAGACGTCACAGATATGGGCGGCGATATTTTCATTCACGGAAAAGCAGCCACCGTTGGATGTATCCCGATTGGCGATGAAGCAATAGAAGAAGTATTTTTATTGGTACAGAAAGCAATACAAAATGAGGTCAACATCATTATCGCGCCGAGGGATTTTAGGGCAAATCCGACTTATCCTAAGGTTGAAGGGATTGACTGGGAGGTGGAGTTGTACAATAGTCTCAATCAGGAACTAAAAAAGTTGAAGTAAAACTCAGTAACCTTGAAGGACATCTAACGTTTTTTTCTGACCAATTATCCTTCTATTTTGACCATCGACTCAATCTTACACTAAGAGTGAAGCTATCTTATAATGCCCATTGTTAAATTCCGTTTCTAGACCAAACATATAAACGCTTACCTACTTTTATAAAATAGATGTATAAACACTAAATGAAATACATCTTTTCTTCCAACTCCTACCCGAGCCACTCACGCGCTTTTTTACAAGTACACACACTGTAATCAAAATCATTTTTCCGAATCATGTATGTCGAACTGTGTTCTCAAACACGGACTGGCGCTGCTATACCTAAAATTTTGATAATCAGTCAAATATGAAAAATACTAAGCTTTTACTTTGCTTCTTTATCCTTTGTTTTAAATTTTCTCTTTTTGCTCAATCTAATCAACTCTACCCCACCCCACTCTATGACCTCAACATCAATCAAATCATCTCCCAAGCCAATAACAATCAGATGAGCCTCCGGCTGCCATTTCCAAATGGCGAATGGCAAACTATAGCCGCTAAAGCCACTGTTTTACTCTCTGAAGAGATGCAAATAACTCATCCTGACATCCGCACTTTTGACTTGAACTACAATGGCTGGAAAGGTAAATTGACCATCGGAAATGGACAGTTATACGCCCGTTTTCGTACCCCAAATGGGATGCTCGCCATCTTGCCTTCTGATCTAGTCGATGGCAAATACAAATCTTACTACGGTACGAAAGATCCAGAGTTTGATCGATCAGAATTTGAAGGTTGCGATGAAGGGGAAACGGTCGATTTTGGGTCAGCAACCAATCGTCCAAACAACAGCGAGGCTAAGTCAGAAACAGGCTTCTCCAGAGGTGGTGTGTTGACCACTTATCGGCTGGCGGTCGTTGCCACAGGTGAGTTTGAGGATGCCAATGGTGGCAATAGTATGGCAAGAATTACGAGCACCGTTCAGTCTTGGAATTTGATCTATGAGGTCGATTTTGGCATTCGTATCTCGTTGGTCAATACTAGAATTTACAACGATCCTGCTACTGATCCTTTCGACCCGAATGGCGATAGCCGTGTCAACCAAGCCGCAGAGGTCGTCGCTATGAACTTTGCTGACAATACCTACGACATCGGTCATGTTTTTCACAACACCAACAATAGCAACGGCTGGTTCGGTGGAGGTGTAGCAGGGATTCGAGTCGTTTGTAGCAACTCGACTTTTTTCTCTACTTCTTCTAGCTATGAACCCAACAATGACGGGCTATCTGGCCCCAATAAAGCAGCTGCTTGGAGTGGTTCTTTCAACAACACTGGCAACGGCTGGGTACAGCTATCCGCTCATGAGTTGGGGCATCAGTTTGGAGCTTCTCACACTTTCAATGGCAGTGGTTCTAATTGCAGTGGCGGCAATCTTTCCCAAGGTTCTGCTTACGAGATCGGAAGTGGTTCTACCATCATGTCTTACAATGGTATCTGTGGTTCAGGTCAAAATATACCTGACGGTGGCGCAGCAGACAACTACTTTCACGCTCACTCCATCGACCAGATTTTGACTTATATCACGACAGGTGGAGGTAGCAACTGTGGTACAGATGCCAATATCAACAATACTATCCCGACAGTCAGTGCCAATCCTAATAATGGCAACTACACTATTCCTGCACGGACACCTTTTGAATTGACAGGTAGTGCAACCGATCCGAATAATGATGCTTTGACCTACTGCTGGGAACAGTATGATGAAGATGGAGTAGGAGCACCCACTCAAGGTAAAATTGGGGCTCAAGCCGCCTCCGATCCTTTAGCACCATTGTTTAGAAGTTTTCCACCTAGCACCATCCCTACGAGAGTTTTTCCTAGACTATCTGCCATTTTAGCTGGCAATAATAACGGTCGAACTTTTGAAGCACTCCCGACTGTCGATAGAAGCATGACTTTTGCTTTTACAGTGCGCGACAACAATCCGCTGGGTGGTTCTGTGGTCTGCGAAAGCATAGAAATAGATGTGGAAGATACGGGAAATGGTTATCAGTTGACTTCTCAAAATACGCCTACGACTTTGTTTTTTGATGGCAGCTCCAGTTTCAATGTAACCTGGAATGTAGCAGGTACAACTGGCGGCAATATTCAATGCTCACAAGTCGATATTTTATTCTCGACAGATGGTGGTCAGACATTTCCCACCGTTTTGGCGAATAATACACCAAACGATGGTTCGCAAAGCATACAAATCCCAAATGTGAACACCACAACCGGACGCATCAAAATCAAAGCTACGAACAATATCTTTTTTGACATCAATAATGCGCCAATTACGATCACCTCCGATTGTGAAGCCAATGGCGTAACTTTTTCACCCGACAATCCGGTGACTGCCAATCAAGGAAGTGCAGCTCTAAATTTGAATTTATCTCCCAACTTCAATACACCCATTTCTAACTTTTCAGGCACTTTAGCTACTAGCGATCCTGCTTCTAATCTAGCATTTAGCAGCGCAGGCAATTGCTCAGGACCTTCCAATAGCAATAACTACGATGCTTTTGAATTTGTGGTGACCCAAAGTGGCAGCTACACTTTCAATAGAAGCGGCGTTTTCGGGCAACTCCTCAACATCTATCAAGGCACTTTCAATCCCAACAATGTCTGTCAAGGCTGGCTAGGATCTACGGCAAGACGAAGTGGGACGAGTGGTAGCGTCACCCTTTTCAATAGTGTTTCTTTGAACCTAAATGTCAACACGACCTACACGCTCGTAATGTCTACTTTCAGTACAAATAACAGCTACTATGGCAACTACAATGTGACCTACAGCGGTCCTGGGCAGCTAGAAGAAGAAGGCGCTCCCGATTCAGGTTTTCCTTACACATATATCATTGTCGATCAATCGAATAACAACATCGTCGCCTTTGAGAATGATCCTGATCTAAGGAATTATGCAGCTGGCACTTATGTCGTTTATGGCTTTTCGAGAGCTGCCTCTCGCACCGTCAACAACTTGAACAATACTTACGGTGGCTCACCGTTGAGTACGCTTCAAAGTGACATCAATAATGGCAATATTTGCGGCGATCTCAGCGACAATACCAAAACAGTGCCCATTAATGGCAATGGCGGCGGCAATACCACCAATAACAACCAAACCTATAGCGGACAAACGGTAACTATACAAGTCTGTGGCACACTCAATGCGACAAGCAATATCATCAATGGCTCGGACATTACTTTTATCGCTACAGATGCCATAGTGCTGAAACCAGGTTTCAATGTACAAGCAGGTTCTGAGTTTGAGGCAAGCCTTCAAAATTTGAACTGTGGGGCAGAAGAAGATATAGAAGCGAGAACAACTGTTGAGAAATCAGCAAAATTGACGATTTTCCCCAATCCATTCATAGACATTGTACACTGGAAAATAGATACAGAGGAAGTAATCGAGCAAGCCTATCTCTACGATCAATTGGGCAAGCCGGTCAAAAGATGGAGACTGCCTGAATCAACTCTTGATCTGTCAGATTTGCCGAATGGCGTCTATTACTTGATCGTGGAAGGCGAGCGATCTAGATTTCAAGAGAAGCTCATAAAGCAATAGAAATAGGCACTATTTTTCAGAGCTTGTTGCTGGACAACTTTCCCTTGTCCAGCAACTTTAACCTCTCTGGAACTCCTCTCCTACTTTCGCCGTTAACTCTCAGAAATCAATCATTTTATGCGACCTAAACTGACCTACCGCATTTGGTTTACACCACGTACCGGCAGCACACTTTTATGCAAAGGTTTGGAAGAAACTTGCATAGCAGGATGTCCAGGAGAGTTTTTCAATTTGGTGAATAACGAGACTTTACTTGAAAAGTATGAGGTTCAAAACTACGCTCAGCTCAAAGAGAAAATTTGGCAACTCGGCAGCTCTCCCAATGGTATTTTTGGTATCAAACATTCTTGGCATCGCACTCATCATCAACCGCTATTTGAAGAGCTGCGACAATTGCAAACCCTTGACTATCAGATCAGTAAAGCTAACGCAACTCAAGACTTATTTCCCAATGCCAAGCACATCTTTTTGACACGCCGAAACAAAATTCGACAAGCAGTCTCTTGGTGGCGCGCTATCAACAACGGAGTCTGGCATCTGGAAGAGAATCAAAGACAGCAAGATCAGATGAGCTTTTTTGAGGCACATTACAATTTCGATGCCCTTCATCATCTGTTCCGAGAAGCGAGTCTGCGTGAATGTGCCATCCAAGCCTATTTTACAGCAGAAAAGATACAGCCTTTGACTTTGATCTATGAGGATATGACCGCTGACTTTCCAAAGACCATCAACCAAATCATCGAGTATTTGGAAATTAATCATCAAGGTTATCCCAAACCTACTTTTCATTATCGCAGAACAGCCGATGAGCTTTCCGAACTTTGGGTAGAACGATTTCGTCAGGAGATTCAAGAAAAAATGGGTCATTTTGTTTGGTAAACGCGTAGCTATCCTGAGGGTTGTTAATACCAAATATGCTACTTTAAGACCTCTATATCTCACTTTTGTCTATATAACTTTCAACAATAATTGGCTCAAGGGAGAATGTTGTGGAGGGACTTCAAATAGGCAAAAAATAGACAAAGTATTACTTTTACAAGATGGAATCAAAAAAGTTATACGAGACGCTTTTGGATATACCCGTACTGAGTGTAACAGGAGTAAAAATAGAGAGCAACAAGGTAGTGATAAGTTGCGAGAGCAAACTAGGGAGTGCACATTGTCCGAGTTGTTTACAAGCCTGCTCAAAGGTGAATCAATCTTATCAAAGGGACGTTCGAGATT
>JBCDHX010000051.1:0-36472 GCA_038749535.1 Bacteroidota bacterium | reverse complement strand
TAGACCTTTTGATTCGTTTTGGGGCAATGCCAAAATGAATAGCCCGTCGGCTTGAGACAAATACCATGCTCATGTCGCTGAAAAATTGAATCATTTGATAAATCAAAGAGCAAAAAGGAATTTGATGCGTTTGCCCTAATTATAGAAAAGCGGTAAGCATCATGGTGATACTTACCGCTTTTTTTATCAAAGAGAGAAGAAATTAAAAGTGCCATCGCAAAAATTCAGTAATTGCTGAATTTGCTCTCACCTTTCACCTCTCACGTATGGCATTCTAATACCCCTTATTCTGAGGTAAAGAAGAACCTAAGTCGATTTCAGTTTGAGGTATCGGCAAAACAACACGATCAGCACCCGGAGCAGACTCAGCTGGCAAATCTTCACGTAAAGGCTCACCAATACGCAACAAATCATAGCGACGGAAACCCTCAAACGCCAACTCTTTGCGACGCTCATCGTACAAGATTTCTAATGCTTCCTCTGCACTAGCAGGCTCTACTGCTTCCAGTCCCGCACGCTCACGCAAGCGATTGATGATTTCGACTGCTTCTTCGTCTACATCGCTACCTTGCTGTAATTGTGCTTCTGCCTTGTTTAACAGCATCTCAGTGACGCGTAGAATAGGAGCATCATCAGTATTATTGATCGCATCACTATATTTAGTAGTGAATGTTGTCTCAATACCATCTACAGGTACTGTAAGAGATAAATTCTCAAATCGTAAGTCACCATCTTCATAGCTATCAAGCAGATCTTGAGAGTAAGGTGCATCACCACGCCCTCCGAGAGTAGCAGGAGCAAAATAGCCAGCTAATCCACCAGAACCAGTACGAGAGTTGTCAATTGCAGTCATTTGAAGCGCAAAAATAGTCTCCGACGTATTCGCATCATAGAAGCTATAATCAGGTGCTAGTTCATACAGAGAACTTGCCAAAACTGCATCTGCGAAAGATTCAGCTGTTGTCCAATCTGCTTTGTACAGCGCAACTCTAGAAAGCAAAGCGTTTGCTGCACCGATCGTCGCACGACCACGTGTCTCAGATACACTACTATAACTCTCAGGTAAAGCTGTTAATGATTCGGATAAATCACGCTCAATTTGATCGTACACTTCCGATACACTATTACGAGCTGGAAGTACGTCGATTTGACCTTGTAGAATGAAAGGCTCAAGTACTAACGGTACACCTGGAGAGGCACCATTATCTAATGTAAATGGTTGAGCAAACAACTTTACTAAATTTAAGTAAGTCAATGCACGTAAAAACTTTGCTTCTGCCACAAACTGATCACGATCTGCCTGTACAAATCCTGGATCGTCCACATTAGGAATATTTGCAATAACAGCATTAGCTGCTAGAATTACTCTGTAATGATCTCTCCAAATCCCTCTGATAGAACCATTATCTGGCTGTGTGACATAGTTATTAATGTCTTGTAATGTTGGAAAAGATCCTATAAAGTTGACATTATCTGCTTGGAACTCAGCGATTGCAAGTGGCATACCACCAAAAACTTCCAAGTCCTGAGCACGGCTGTAAACCCCGACTAGGGAGGCACGAGCAGTGTTGGCATCTAAAAAAGCACCGTCAATAGACAAATCCTGTTCTGGTTCGATCCCCAAATCGTCATCGCAAGCCACGAAGCTGACTGCCAATAAGGCAAACAAGAAAAATTTAAGATATATTTTCATAATTTAAATTGCTTATAAGTTATAATAAAATTAGAGTAATAGGGAGTCGTTCTCTCCTTCTATTTCTAATTCATATTAAAATGAGGCATTAATACCAATAGTAACAGTCTGCGCTTGTGGTGGTGTAAAGAAAGACTCACCAAAACGCAAGTTATTACCTGCTCCACCGTCATTTACTTCAGGGTCTTGACCACGGAAATCATCAGCAGTAAAAGTCAATAAGTTTTGTCCCAGTACGTAAGCACGGATGCTACCAAAAGCATCTGTATTTAAGGCATCTCCACGCAGGGTATAACCTAATGTAATGTTACGCAAACGCAAAAATGAACCATTCATTAATTGATTTGTAGACCGCTGTCCATAATTTAAGAAAGTAGGACTATCAGGAGAAGGCACTACACCATCTGTATTTTGTGGTGTCCAGAAATCCAGCAAGCGCGTAGAAATGTTAAAGGGTGCTGCTGTATTTTCAGTAAAACGTAAATCGCCTAAGTACACATCATTTCCATAGACAAAATTGAATAGGAAGCTAAAGTCTAAATCTTTGTAACGGAAAATATTGGTAATACCACCAGTCCAATCTGGGATAGCAGAACCTGCAATTACACGGTTTGCAGTGGTGTAAGTGGTTGTTGGATTCCCTTCTTTATCCAACCAAGTAGCGTTCCCTTCTTCATCAACACCATTATAACGAACCAAATAAAAAGTATTAGCATCCTCTCCTACGATGGCTCTTTGACTAGCTGTTCCTTGTAAGAAAGGTCGACCTTCATCATCCAATGGTGCACCAGGTAGTACTAAAATTTCATTATCTAGATAAGCAGCATTGAAGTTCAATCTCCACTCAAAGTCACCTCTCTGAGCTACAGTAGCACGAAGATCAAAGTCGACTCCGGTGTTACGCATTTCACCTGCATTTTGAGTAATATTAGAGATACCCAATACTTCTGGTAAATTAAAGTCCAATAGTAGATCTGTCGTATTTTTGTTCCAGAAGTTGACGTTAACATTCAAACGATTGTTGAACCAAGCAGTAGCAATTCCAACATCAAACTGAGCTGTTTGCTCCCAGCTTAAATCAGGATTAGCTGCTTGAGTCGGGCGTAAACCTGGTAAACCATTATAGTCGGAAAGCGTACCACTCTGATACAGGCCTAAAGAGGCAAAGTTATCAAGGCGATCATTACCTGAAGTACCATAGCTCAAAGTCAATTTTAAAAAGTCTAAAGCTCCTGTATTAGAGAAGAAATCTTCTTCCGTTACGATCCAACCAATTGAACCTGCTCCAAATACACCATATCTGTTGTTTGCTCCAAAACGAGAAGAACCATCTCGACGTATTGTACCTTCAACAATATATTTGTTATCAAAACGATAACTTGCTCTCAAAATCTGAGAGAACAAAGCCCACGCCTCTCGAGCAGCAAAAGTAGTGGTAGGCGTTGCAGCAGAAGCAATGTTTCGTAAGTTATCAGCAGCAAAATCAGATCCTTCTACAGTAGTTGTTTCTAGTTGAGAAGTTTCATAACTCAAGAGACCTAAAATGTTGATATTACTACGTCCAAAGTCTTTATCAAAAGTCAAAGAGTTATTGGTCAACCACTTATTGTCTCTGAAAATACGACGATAACCATAGCCACCAGGGCTGACAATCTCAGGATCACGAATGGTTTCCTCTGTTTGTATTTCATCAATACCAAATTCTGTCTTGAAAGTCAATCCTGGCACGATGTCATACATAGCGTAGACATTACCATTGGTACGTCTTTCAATCAAATTTCTAATCGACAGATCTTCGATCGCTAAAACATTAGCAATAAATCCAGTATTACGGTAGTTACCATTTTCATCAAAAGCCTGTACCCATGGACGTTGTAAGTAAGCAGAAGTTAGAGGAGCAAACGTACTATTATCTGAATTAATACGATCATTGTCTACTCTAGAGATACCTATATTAGCACCAAATCGTAATTTGTCAGAAACCTGCTGTTTTAAATTTAAACGACCAGAGATTCTATTCAACTCGTTACCAATTACATAGTTAGATTGATCGACAAAATTACCAGAAACATAGTACTGTGTTTTATCTGTACCACCTGACATAGAGGCATCATAGTTATCGATACGACCAGTCTGTAGTACAGCATCTTGCCAGTCAAAGCTACCTGAAGGTAAATTAGCTGGATCTGATCCTCGAGCATCTACTAAATAGCCACGAAGCTGATCGGCATCCGTCATATCATATACATTAGTCGGCTCTGACCATCCAGTGTAAGCATTGAAGTTGAAAGTGTTTGTACCTGCTTTTCCTTTCTTCGTTGTGATCAAAATAACACCATTAGCACCACGTGAGCCATAGATAGCCGCCGCCGCCGCATCTTTTAGAACGGACATTGATTCAATGTCGTTGGGATTAATCGATTGTAATGGATTTAAAGCAGTTGCCCCTCCCGTAGTCGAGTAGTCTCCATCATTCAATGGTACACCATCTACTACGATTAGTGGTTGACCACCTGCATTCAAAGAAGCCACACCACGGACACGGATAGCCGTAGCTGCACCCAATAGACCAGAAGTATTGGTTAGTTGTACACCAGCCGCTTGTCCTTGTAGTAGTTCTTGTGGGCTGACTACCGGAACATTGGCTAGCGCTTCATTCTCAATTTTAGCGATACTTTGTACCTGAAAGCGTTCGCTTTGCTCGCCATATCCGATGACGACGATATCTTCCAGACCAATAGCTGCTTGCTCTAGCTCAATGTCAAAAGTGCTATTGTTGCCGATAGCCAAAGTCTGTGTCGCAAAACCGGTATAAGAAATGAGTAAGTTTTCAGCGCCATCCGGCACTTGTAGTTCAAAGTTACCATCAATATCAGTAACTGTTCCAATGCTAGTGCCTTCCGCTAAAATGGAAGCACCGATCAAAGGCGTGCCTTCTGTGTCGGTCACATTCCCTTGAACATTTCGTTGCGCAAATACGGTGCTGACAGTCGCTAGTAAAGCAAACATCAGCAGTAACGTGCGTTTTTTCATACGAATTAGTTTTATTCCCGTTTCGATCCCGATAATGATCGGGAATGAAGCCGGGACAATCAAAGTGAATAAATAAAAAAAGCCGTAGCGAAGCGTATGCTTCGTACAGCCAGATGATTATTCTACATAAAAAATGTAGAAAATATAGTTTGTCTCGTTGTAATTAGGTGATTTCTAAATTTCATACAGATACAGACTCATCGACGAGCATGAAGTACAAGCACTCTGGATAGAAGAGTGCGCTTCTACGCTAACGACGTTTAGTTTGTTTACAATCAGGTTACCCTCTTATCAAATAGCGGGCATCGAAATACAAATGTATTTCATTATTTACTTAGTGAATAATGCTATTATCGTTCATGATTCCACAAGGCTAATTAAACAATAAAACATTTCTTCACATTACTTTAACGTATGCAAGTGGAAAAACGTCCACTCAGCCATTTTGTTTATTTCACTTCTAAAGAATTGACTTATGTGTGGACGCTACTCTTCGACAACTACTATTCAACAGATACAGCAGCAGTTCGGTGCTATTCAAATCGAAAAAACTTTACCGGATAACTACAATGTAGCACCCACACAAAGAGCTTATGTCATTACAAATGAGTCGCCGGAGGAGCTGCAAACCTATCATTGGGGACTGCTTCCGTTTTGGTCAAAGGAAGGCAAACTGAGCGGTCGACTCATTAATGCACGCTCGGAAGGCATAGAAGCAAAACCCTCATTTCGGTTGCCTGTACGTAAGCGACGCTGCTTAGTGCTTGCCGATAGTTTTTATGAGTGGAGAACGGAGAATGGTAAGAAACTGCCCTATCGCATCTACGATCCTAATACGGAAGTGATGACTTTTGCGGGCATTTGGGAGCATTGGAATAAGGACGGACAGTCTATCCACACTTTTTCCATCATCACCACCGAACCCAATGCAGAAATGCGACCCATCCACAACCGGATGCCGGTGATTTTGAGTAAAGAGGAAAGCCGCAAAGAATGGCTATTGGCTGATAAATTAGACGATGCGCTATCTCTATTGAAGCCCTTACCCGACGGTAGTTTAGAGCTATATCGAGTCAGTACAAAGGTGAATAGTGTGCGAAATAATGGTGAGCAACTTCACAAACCTGCCACAAATGAAAAACCGCCTAGCCTGTTTGCAGACTAGACGGTTTTAGAAGGTTGTCGTTTCCCAACTTGTCCCGAAAACTCGTGGACGACGACCTCCTTTATATATCTTGAAGGGTCTTTAGTCAAAAGACTGATTCATCTGAGAAGCGGCGGTTACCATCATTTCGTATTCTTCCGGTGACAAACCATCCATACAGTAGTGGATAGGATTGACTTTCTTATCATTTAGGATCACTTCATAATGGCAGTGTGGACCTGTAGAAGTACCCGTATTCCCAACTGTACCAATCTTCTGTCCCTTGATTACTTCTTGTCCCAACTTAACATCCACAGCGCGCATATGTGCATACAAAGTTTTGTAGCCGTACCCATGATCGATCATCACGTTGGTACCATAACCCGTCTTCTTGCGCTCTATGCGGACAACTTTTCCTTTACCTGTCGCTAAAATAGGCGTACCACTAGGAGCAGTAAAGTCAATACCCGCATGCATTTTGCGCACCTTGTGAATAGGGTGCAGTCGCATACCGAAACCGGACAATAGCTTAATGTCTCTTGCTAGCTTATCCGAGCGTACAGGCTTGATGGAAGGAATCGAAGCCAACATATCTTCTTTGCTACGCGCTACTTCTAGGATAGTATCTAGCGACATCGACTGTAAAGTGATTTGCCACTTCAATTTATCTACATCAGTCAGTGTTTCTTTTAGTAGATCCGTACTGACACCTGCTTCTAGGCTTTCGTACTTATCATGACCACCTATACCTGCTTCCCAAACACCGTTGTCGATAGGACGCATCCCAAAAATCATGCGATGAGCTGTTGCATCGCGATCTTGTAAAGTAGAGACGGAGAGTGCAAGTTGATCAAATTTTTCAGTAAGGCTGGCAATCTGCTGATGTTGCTCTTTGATAATTTCGTCTTTTCGCGCTGCTTGCGGAGATGGAATATACTGATGAGCGATATAGGTGAGAGCAAAGGCTGTTACGAGTGCTGCACAGATGAAACCGACGATGCGGAGTATCTGTTTACTCAGCGGTTCTACAACTTTTTCGTAACGTAAAGTTTGTGTGTTGTAGGTAAATCTTTCCCTAGCCATATGTGTTTTTGTTCCTTAACAAATATCCTACCTTTGCAGCGTTTTAAACGCCCAGATAGGCATGGTTTTTAAGAGATTATCGGCAATTATAGCGTCAAAGTTAATTTTCAAGTTTTAAAAACCAAAAAAATACTTCCTTTTTTAACGCCAAACAGACCGTTCCCTAAGAAAACCGCCCTTTAACGGACATTTTTCGTTTTTGGTACGTTATATATCTTTATCTGACAATTTAATGACAATTCTGTATGCAACAGATGAGCTCACGCGAAATTAGACAGCAGTTCTTACACTTCTTTAAAGACAAAAAGCATAAGATAGTTGCCTCCGCTCCCATCGTACAAAAGGATGATCCTACTTTAATGTTTACGAATGCGGGCATGAATCAATTCAAAGATTTCTTCCTCGGAGATGCCGAACCCGACAATCCACGCATAGTCGATACACAGAAATGCCTCCGTGTGAGTGGAAAACACAATGACCTAGAAGAAGTAGGTGTCGATAGCTATCACCATACCATGTTTGAGATGCTGGGTAATTGGTCAATCGGCGACTATTTCAAAAAGGAAGCCATCGACTGGGCATGGGAGTTGCTCACCCAAGTATATGGACTCCCCGAAGACAGATTGTACGCTTCTATTTTTATGGGCGATGAAAAAGAAAAACTGGAGCGCGACGAAGAAGCTGTAGAAATTTGGAAGCAGCATGTACCGGAAGATCGCATCTTGGACTTCGATAGAAAAGATAACTTCTGGGAAATGGGCGAAACTGGTCCTTGTGGCCCTTGCTCAGAGATTCACATCGACTTGCGCTCTGACGATGAACGAGCTTTGGTAAACGGACGCGACCTCGTCAATGCTGACCATCCGCAAGTCGTCGAAATCTGGAATCTCGTTTTCATACAATATAATAGAAAAGCAGATGGCAGCCTAGAAGAATTGCCTGCCAAACATATCGACACTGGTATGGGATTCGAGCGATTGACGATGGCATTGCAAGGAAAGACTTCTAACTATGACACCGACATATTCACGCCTTTTATTGAAAAAATAGAAGCCATTTCCAGCAAAAAATATACCTACAGCTACGCGATGGATGCGAAAGTAGACATTGCGATGCGGGTAGTTGCCGATCACATTCGGGCAGTGGCGTTTGCGATAGCAGATGGGCAGTTGCCAAGCAATACTGGAGCAGGTTATGTCATCCGACGGATTTTGAGGAGAGCAGTGCGCTATTACTATTCCTTTTTGAATGTAGAAGAGCCATTATTGCATCAGTTGGTCCCAATGTTGGCAGACAATTTTGCGGATGTCTTCCCGGAACTGAAAGCACAGGAGACATTCGTCAAAAAAGTCATTTTGGAAGAGGAAAAATCCTTTTTGCGTACTTTGGAAAGCGGATTGAGTCGCTTTGAGTCCATCGTAGCAAAAGAGGGCGTCATAGATGGAGAAGAGGCTTTTGAGCTATATGATACGTATGGCTTCCCGATTGATTTGACACGCTTATTGGCGACGGAAAAAGGCTGGGAAGTCGATGAAGTTACTTTTGAGAAAGCATTGGCAGCACAAAAAGAGCGGTCGCGTTCTGCGGCAGTCAAGCAAGTAGGTGACTGGACAGTTCTGGATGATGAGCAGCAAGTGCAGTTTGTCGGTTACGATGAAGATAGCGTGAGTGATGTAGCAGTATTGAAATATCGGACTGTCAAAAGCAAGAAGGGCAAGGCTTACCAAATCGTTTTGAATCGCACACCATTTTATGCAGAAAGCGGTGGACAGGTGGGCGATAGCGGGACGCTGAGTTTTGGGAAGGAAGTTATCAAAGTATTGGATACCAAGAAGGAGAATGATCTGACCATCCATATCGTCGATCGGCTACCTGAAAATATCAATGCCCCTGTACAAGCGACCATCAACACGCAAAAACGAGCATTGACAGAGAATAATCACTCGGCGACGCACTTACTACACGCCGCTTTGCGAGACGTATTGGGAGCACATGTACAGCAGAAAGGGTCACTGAATAATGAACGCTACTTGCGATTCGACTTTCAGCATTTCCAGAAAATGACAGACGAAGAAATCCGTCAAGTAGAGCAAATCGTCAATGAAAAAATCCGTGCCAATATCACCAAAGGAGAACGTCGTAGCGTACCGATAGAAGAAGCGCGCAATTCCGGTGCGATGATGCTATTCGGGGAGAAATATGGCGACGAAGTACGTATGATTACTTTCGATAAAGACTTTAGTCAAGAGCTCTGTGGTGGCTGTCACGTTGACTCGACGGGGGAAATCGGTTATTTCAAAATCTTGTCAGAAAGTGCCGTAGCAGCAGGCGTTCGTCGCATAGAAGCTGTAACCGCATCAGCGGCAGAACAGCACTTAAATGAGGAATTGGATACACTTGACGAAGTCCGTCAACTCTTCAAAAATCCTAAGAACGTCGTCAAAAGCGTCAGCGACCTGCAAGAAGAAAACAAGCAGCTACAAAAGCGAATCGAGCAACTACTCAATGCCCAAGCCGCACAAATAAAAACGCAACTCAAAAGCAGTTTTGAGTCTATCAATAGCGTCAATGTGCTTGTACAGCAAGTCGATTTAGCAGATAGCAAGGCGTTGAAAAATTTGGCGTATCAGCTGGAGAAAGAAGTGGGCGATGCCGTCATTGTCTTCGGAGCAGTCATCAAGGATAAGCCACAGTTGATGGTCACGATTTCAGAAAATATGACGAAAGAAAAGAACCTAAATGCCGGACAGATCGTCCGCAACAGTGCGAAGCACATCAAAGGCGGTGGTGGCGGTCAAGCCTTTTTTGCCACTGCCGGAGGTAAGGATGCGAGTGGCATGGATGCGGCACTACAAGCAGCACGTACGGAGATTGAAGCAGCAGTTTCAATGTAGTCTGAGTTCAATAATAAATTGCCACATTCAGTGTTGAGAGATTTTTCAAAAGTCGTTATTTGTAATACGCTCTCTTTTGAAAGATCTCCCAACAGTAGCAATTTGTTTGCTTCAAATTACCTTAGCCTATTCACAGTCTCCTCATTGTCAAAAGAATACAAAGCCAATCTGTCAAGTATAGCAGATTGGCTTTTCTTTTTGGTTTACTACACATTCTATTATCTTCGCACTACCTCTCAGACACACCCTTCCTACTAAGTCGTCCAAATTCATTCTCTGATTAAAACTACACGACCATGCCAATGAAGCAGCTATGGATTTGCTTTGTGCTTTCTATTTTCAACTTTACTATTCAAGCTCAACAAGGCAGTTCCATCGTAGATGGCGAAGAAGTATCTTGTCTCGGCGATCATTTGCACGACCATAAAATGGCGACGGATGTCATTTATCGACATCAGCAGGAGCGACTAGATCAACGGACATTTCAGTTGCTCTCCCAAAAGCGACAACTACAAAAAAACAATACTTGCGAAGGTGACGCCATCGACGGCAATGATATTTTAATTATCCCAGTTGTTGTACATATCCTACATGCTAGCGATGTGGAGATCGGCGACTTTGACGAAAATCCTGACGACGAACAGATCACTCAAGCAATCGACTATCTCAATGATGCTTTTCGCAACAGAGGGCGATATGCTGGTGATGGTCGCGGTGCCAACGATGCCCGCAATCCTGATCGAGCACTGATGAGAAGTCAAGATGCTCAGATCGAATTTAGGCTGGCACAGCGCGATATTCGCAATCGACCGAGCACGGGAATTGTGCGCTATGAGACAGACGAGTATGCTGAATTCGACAGCAACTTCGATAGTCAAATGAAAGCTTGGGTGGCTCAACAGAATGGTAACTCCTATCCCACCAATCAGTACGCCAATATCTATCTGGTCGCTAACATTTGCGATGGTAGTGGTAGAAATGCGGAATGTGGTGTTGCCGGATATGCGTACTTGGCAGGCTCTCACGGTCGTCCTTTTGATGGTATTCTGAATGAAATGCGCTACTTCGGTGTCAGTGCAGACCGCTCCAAAGTCCACATTCATGAATTTGGGCATTACCTCAATCTACGACACACTTTCAACGGTGGCTGCGGCACTAGCAATTGTCTTGGCTCAGGCGACCGCGTTTGTGATACGCCACCGGACAACACGACGGACTACACCAGTTGTGGTAGAACTCAAAATAGCTGTGAAACAGATGGCGAAGGGGATTTTTTCTCTCAGGACCAAGGCGATATGTACGAAAACTACATGGATTACTCTCAGTTGAGTTGTCAAAATACATTCACACAAGGGCAAAAGGACAGAATGCGAGCGGCATTGTTGGGCATTCGTTCTTCTCTATTGAGTTCCAAAGGCAGCATTCCTGTCGGTTCTACTTTAGCGACTATTACAGATGTCATCGCTCCAAAAGGTGTAGCCTGTGAGCCCCAAATTGTCCCGACAGTTTCTATTGCCAATAGCGGCGATCAAGCGATCAGGTCTATCCGTTTTCAGTATGAACTGGATAGTCGAGCACCACAATTTTATAATTGGACGGGACAGATCAGTGCCAGATCGACTCGCGATATTCAATTTCCACAACTCAATTTGGGTACAGCCGGAACATACGCTTTCAATGTACAACTCATCGACATCAATGGAGAAGCAGCCGACGGAACGATAGCAGACGTCTGCCAATCTTTTCACTATGCGCCAGCTTTGGCAGACTTACCGTACTGCCAGCCATTTGATACAGAAAGTATACCGTTAGAATGGTTCATCGACAATCCCGATGGCGAAAGTGGATTCGAGTCAGTGCGCATCCGAGGATGTGAAGAAAGAGAACGATACGCGCTGCAGTTAGAAACTTGGAATCGCTTTCCCGATCAGACGACTACAGACGATATCTATTTGCAGCCACTCGACTTGACCGATTTCGAGGAAGCTTATTTCGATTTTGACGTAGCCTACGCGACCACTTTCCCCAACTTCAATACCATATTAGAAGTCGCCGTTTCCAATGATTGCGGATTGACTTATCAGACCGTCTATCGTAAAACAGCAAATGATCTAGCGAGCATAAGTATCACAGCGACCAGTTCCACAGATGAAGCCGCCGCTTTCGTACCGGACGAGTGCTCCGACTGGAAGAAGCAGTCTGCGGACTTGTCTGCTTTTACCGGGCAAAAAGTGCTGGTGCGTATCCAAGCAAGTACACAGAAAATCAATGCCTCTTCCGTCTACGAGTGGGGCAACAATTTATATTTAGATAATTTCTGTTTGACTTTCGAACGTTGTGCCGCTCCAGCTACTTTGACGCCTGAAAGTATTGAAATCTGTGGGAATTTGGAAGTAGAATCGACCATAGCGAATATATCAGCCGATAAATCTGTGCTTTGGTGGATTACGAGCAATCAGCCCGTCAGCAGTTTTGTAACCAGTCAGCGCATATTGGAAAGTGCAGTCGGTTTTACGCCAATGGGAACGGATGCCGGGCTAGCAGGAGAAGGAAATATTCTTTTTTCTGCTAATGTGGGACAAAGCAGTCTCAACATTCCGGTAGACTGCGAAAAGCTCTCCGAAGGCGTCACTTATTATGCAACGCCGATATTGGTAGACCTAGAAAATCCATTTTTCGATGACTGTACCTTTGGTCGTCCAGTCGCTTTCACTTGTGGCTGTGACCCGAATGCTTGTAACTTAACAATAGGCGAAGTCAATGTCATAGATGCAACAGCTTGTGGCGTCAGCAATGGCGTCATCATCATGCAGCCGGATGAGACGGGAACATTAGAGTATAGCATAAATGGCGAAAACTGGCAACAAAACAACCGCTTTGCCGCATTAGCAGCAGGTACTTATCAAGTCTTTGTGCGCGAGCGAGACGAAGCAAGTTGTCAAGCAACGCAACAAAACATCATAGTCGGTGAGCCGGATGCGCCTGTGGCAGAATCGGTTGATTTGATCGCCCCAACTTGCGATGCGAACAATGGCAGTCTGACCATCATCATAGAAGGAGACGATAAGTTTCAATTCCAATTGGATAGCTTATCAGGCTGGACGGAAGATAACAACTTCGATAATCTGGATGCCGGAATATATGAAATCGCTATCCGCCGCACCAATGCGCCCACTTGTGTCACTACCATCACCGTCAATTTAGAAGCAACTGTCACCAATATCACGATAGACGAAGTTTTGTCCATCGCGCCTTCTGCCTGTGGTGTAGCGGATGGTCGATTGGAGATTGTAACAACTATCGAAGGAGCAGAATATAGCTTAAATGGAGTCGATTGGCAAAGTGAAAATATCTTCTCAAATCTGAGAAGTGGTTCTTATACACCTCAAGTTCGGAAAGGGGTATGTGCTTTGGCAAGTGCAGATGAAGTAAAATTATTGGCGACCGGAACAGGTATAGACATTGAAGCTCAACTCGTCAATCAGCGAGTATGCTTACGTCAAGAAAATGAGTTTTTCTTTACTATCGAAGGTGGTACGCCACCTTATAAAGTAGTCTACGACATCAGTAATGTGGAGTACGTCGCAGAAGGATATGAGAGCGATTCCCTCTTGACGATGATACCGACTTCTTTCATCACTGTATTGAAAGTGAAAGAAATCGTAGATGCGGATGCTTGCCAAGTGAATAGCCGAGAGCAGTTGCTGTTCTATGCTGGAAATTGTAGAAACAACCGAAAGTTGACAGCCGTCAATTTGAGTATAGAAAGCATTCAGCCAAACCCATTCCGACAATCTACACAGATCGTGGTCGATGTACCTGAGCCGACGCAGTTACAGTTGACGATCTTTGATGCTACAGGACGACAAGTAGTGTCAGAGATACAAAATGCGGAAGCAGGACGTCAAAATTGGACGGTCACAGCGGCTCAGTTGCAGTATACTTCCGGCTTGTATTATTATACTATAAGTAGTGCGGCAGGCAATGTGAGTGGGAAGTTGGTGTTGATGGAGTAAGTAAAATAGGTGTCAAGGTTTCACCTCAAAAGTGAAGCCTTGACCTTGTAATACTTTCAGAGATCAGCTACTCTTCCTCCATCTGCTCCAGCTCTTTCAACACCTCCTGCGCCTCCGCAGTCTTCAAATCACTCGCCTTTCGGTCTGTGTGCGATAAGCGATACGCTTCTTCTGTCAGTTTATTGTATTTCTCTAATAGCTGATCGCGCTTCGATTTTTTCTTAAACAATCCAAACATGGTCAATGTCTTTGGTGAGCATTTATAACTAAAGCTTACCAAAAAAGTTGACACAAAAAAGCCCCTTCCAAACGGGAAGAGGCTCAAAAACTCAGTTGCTTATTTACTTAATCGTCGGTTGATTTGGGAGTCAGATTTTCTTGAACACCATCTAACTTGGTGCGCACCACAGTCAAAGCATCACGGACAGCCGTCAGTTTGGCGTTCATATCTGGATATTCTGCTTCCAAAGCACTGATGCTTTCTTGCAGTGTTTCTGGTGTGGCTGTTTCAGGGTCTAGCTCATCGAAACTATCCAAACGATTTTCAATGCTTTCCAATAAGCCGGCTTGACCACTCAAAGTACTACCTGCTTGCTGCAAAATAGCGAGTGCTACTGAATCCACCGAAGACAAACTACGCGCTTCATTCATCAAATTGTCGTAGCGTGCTTGCAATGCGCCAAAATCTTCATAGACATTTGCTAAATCATTACTTAGAGAATCTATGCCGACTTGGGCTTCATTGTAGATGGTTTGAACTTCGCTTACCTTTGGTTCACTTTCACAAGAAATGTTAAAAGCGATGGCGACCACTAAACCTATCCACAGAGTGTGTTTCATGCTAGCTTTCATTGCGTTTGCTGACACAAATTTATAGGAAGATCGAGAAATAAAAAGTGTGCTTGAGTCAATGGTCAGATAGAACTAGTGAATGACAATCAGCAGAAGTAATCTGCGAAAATGAGTGATTTCGTCATTTTCGTCAGTGGAGAATATAAGGTGTCAATGGAGGCTGTCAGATATTGTCTAGCGATACAGCGTCACAAAATTTAACGTTTGATAGATTTTCATTACTTTTGAAAGGATTTGTCATCAGTAAGAGATGAAGAAATCGTCACGACTGAGCTCAAACAAAGGGAAACGGTTGTTACTTTTTCATCATCTGTTCATTATTAGAGTACAAGTCATTACTTCAGAAAATCCGATTTCAGTAATAATAATTAATTTCATGAGGAGCCATTTATTGCTTGCCTTATTAGTCGTCGCAGGTATTATTTTAGCCAATACCTATCCAAGTACCAGCTCAACAATTGCCGATAGTGCGAAAGTGCAAGAGCAACTTTGGGTCGATTCAGTATACAATAGTCTGACGTTTGATGAACAACTCGGTCAGCTCATCACCATCCGTGCACACTCCGACAAAGGAGCGGAGCACATCGCAGAAGTAGAGCGACAGATCGGGCAGTATCATGTCGGTGGATTGTGCTTTTTTCAAGGTACGCCAGCCGAGCAAGTCAGATTGACCAATCGCTATCAGAGTATATCCAAAATACCATTGCTCATCTCTATGGATGCAGAATGGGGACTGGGGATGCGCATGAAGAAAACGGCCATCAGTTTTCCACGCCAACTGACGATGGGCGCGATTCAAGACAATCGCATCATCTATGATATGGGCAAAGAGGTCGCCAATCAGCTCGGTCGCGTCGGTGTTCACGTCAATTTCGCTCCAGTCATCGATGTCAATAACAATCCAAACAATCCGGTCATCAATACCCGCTCTTTCGGAGAGGATAGATACAATGTGGCAGTCAAAGGCTATATGTACATGAAGGGAATGGAAGATCATGGTGTTATGGCAAGTGCCAAACATTTCCCTGGTCATGGAGATACAGATGTTGACTCTCACAAAGATTTGCCAGTCATCACGCATAGCCGCGAGCGACTGGACAGCATAGAATTGTATCCGTTTCAAGTATTGGCGGAGCAAGGGGTCGGTAGTATGATGGTGGCACATTTGAGTGTTCCGGCACTAGATAGCCGTCCGAATCGGCCAACTTCGCTTTCGCGAGCAACGATCACCAATGTACTGCGCCAAGAAATGGGCTATGATGGTCTCGTTTTCACGGATGCTTTGGAAATGAAAGGGGTGACCAAGCACTTTGAGAATGGACAAGTGGCTGCAGAGTCGATCATGGCAGGCAATGACATCATCACGCTACCGGAAGACATAGCGGCAGCTGTAGGTACGATCAAAGAATACATCAACGACGGAAAGATTGCAGAGGCACAGATCGAAAGAAGCGTCAAACGTGTGCTAAGCGCAAAGTATCAATTGGGGCTGACCAAAATGCCATATATTTCTCCTAACAACTTGATGGAAGACTTGAATAACAATCGAGCTTTGTCCATCAAACAACAGTTGTATGAAGGGGCATTGACGCTAGTGCGCAATACAGATAACTTACTGCCATTCAGATCATTAGATTCGCTGAAAGTGGCTTCTATTAGTTTGGGGGTACAGTCACAGACTCCTTTCCAAGATCGTCTGGCAGACTATATGGAGATGCCACTATTGCAGACAGATAAGAACATCACAGCCGCAGAAGTACGTACGCTGATGCGTGATTTTGAAGACAAAGACGTCGTGATCGTCAGTTTGCACAATCTAAGCAGCTATAACAGCAAAGGGTTTGGCATCACCAAATCAGAGCGTGATTTTATTGAGCAATTGGCGGCTCGCAAAAAAGTCGTTTTGGTCAATTTCGGTAGTCCTTATGCCTTGAAATATTTTGAAAATCTACAATGGATCATCAATGCCTACGAAGAAGATCCTTTGGCACAAGATGTGACGGCACAGGCTATTTTTGGCGCGATTCCGATGAATGGTCGACTGCCTATCAGCCCTTCCAATACGCTGCTGTACAATACCGGATTGACGACCAATCCACTATTTCGTTTGGCGTACGGCTATCCTGAAAGTGTCGATTTGAATTCAGATACGTTAGAGCGTATCGGTGACTTAATGCAAGAAGCCATCAAAGAAAAAGCGACACCGGGCGGCGTTGTTTTGATTGCCAAGGATGGAAAAATCGTTTATCAAGAAGCTTTTGGTCATCATACGTATGACAAAGGGCGCAACACCCAAACCACTGATATTTTTGATCTAGCTTCCGTCACTAAAATTGCAGCGGCGACCGCTTCTGTGATGAAGTTGCAAGAGGAAGGCATCATTAGCATTTATCAACCCATTGGTCGATACTTACCGGAAGTGATCGGGACGAACAAAGCTGATTTGACACTTTATGACATCATGGCGCATCAAGCTGGATTGAAGCCTTGGATTCCATTTTATGAGCAAACGCTAGCGAATGTAGCGCGAGGTGGTAGCGGCGTGAGTGATTTTTACAGCCGTCGACCTAGTTCGACCTATGCGACGCGCGTGACCGATCAGTTGTATTTGCGGACAGATTTCAAAGATGAAATTTGGCAGCAGATATTCGATTCGCCTATAGCTGGAACGAAAGAATATGTGTATAGTGATCTAGGTTTCTATTTGATAGATCGCATCATCCGTAACCAAACCGGACAATCTGTGGCAGACTACGCAGCCGAAAATTTCTATACGCCACTCGGATTAGAGACTATGACCTACAATCCTTGGCAGCAATTTAAGAAAGAACAAATCGTGCCAACCGAAGAAGATCGCTATTGGAGAAATCAAACCATACAAGGCGATGTACACGATATGGGCGCGGCTATGCTAGATGGTATCAGCGGTCATGCCGGACTTTTCTCCGATGCCAAAGACCTTGCCGTCATGATGCAGATGTTTACGAATATGGGCTATTACGGTGGTAAGCAATACTTGAATCCATCGACGGTCCATACTTTCACGACTCGACATTCCGGTGATACACGTCGTGGTATTGGATTTGACATGAAAGAGCTAGACAATGCTCGTACACTCAATTTGTCAGATTTGGCATCTGAGCAGACGTACGGGCATCTAGGTTTTACAGGCACAGCGACTTGGACAGATCCAGCACATAACTTAGTTTTTGTCTTTTTATCCAATCGTACCTATCCCAATATGTATAATAATAAATTGGGTAAAATGGACTTCCGTCCGCGCGTGCAGAGCGTCGTTTACAACGCAATAGAAAAAGTAGAAGAGGTGGCGATAGAGTAATGTCACAATGATTTTAGTCTACGAAAAGGCAGCTAGTTCACTTATGGAATTAGCTGCCTTTTTTGTGGTTTTCAATCTAGCGGAATTATTATTTTCTGCTTAGATGATGAAGCGATTGGCGGAGCAGTAATACATCTAGTTTTCGCAGACCTTTGTCATCCATCAAATCAGTAAACTATGGGCACTCCCGCTCACCATCATTTAGAGAAAGAGAAGAAGAATACCTTTTGGGATCGCTTGATTCGCATCTATCAGAAATTTAGTTTGTTCGCTGAAATTCAGGAAGGCGATCATTGGACAATTATGATCGGGAAAATCATTGTGCGCATTATGGGGCTGCTCTTTTTACTGGCTTTGTCTCCTTTTTTACTGTTGGGCTTAACTGTTGCTTTTCTCCTTGCCGGCTAAGCTACCCATACTCTTTTGGGTCATTTTGACCTTATTTGTTGCACATCAGTTGCTACAGTATATCATTGGTGCATCTATTCCTTATGTCGATTCGTATTTTGATCCTTTTGCCTGTGCGGTTCTGGGATTGAGTATCTTTTTATGGGAGCGAAATGTGTTGTGGAAAGCCAATCAACAACAACTAGGTATAGGGGAGACGATCATCGCAACCTTGACTTTAGCAGTTGTTTCGGAAGAAGTTTTTCCACTGCTGTCTGATCGTTTTTATCGTGACCCGATGGATTATTTGGCTTTTGTGGTGGGTGGATTGTTCTATTGGTTAACGACATCCATTTCCTACGGGAAAAGCAGATAGAATAGTTAATAACGCTGATACACCTCCAAATACCGCTCCGCCAATCGCTCAGACGCAAAATCCCAATACACCACATCCGCAGCACGTTCCCGAATTTGCTGTAACTGTGACGAATCTTGCTGTATCTCATTCAAAACAGCAGCAATTTTATCAACCTCTTGCGAAACAATCCACCCTAAATCATTTGCCTCCACATATTCACTCAGACCGACCTGATTGGACAACAAAACAGGCGTTCCCATCGCCAATGACTCAATGACGACCATGGCGAAATTTTCATTATAAGAAGTCAACGCGCAAAGATCGGCTTGCTGTAGAAATTGATACTTTTCCGTTCCATTTAGCCATCCCATCCATTCAACTTGCTCATCAATTTTTAATTCCATTGACAATTGCTTTAGTGACTCAATATAGTCCGCTTCTCCCCCACCCGCTATTTGTAATCGAAATAAAAAATTGACTTTCGATAAGGCTTTCAACAAATATTCCAATCCTTTTTTGTGATGAATACGCGACAGAAAAACAATGGCAAACAGTTCATTTACAGCTTGTTGCGACTCTATTCGTTCCGGTAATTCCACAATATTCGGAATGACCACGGTTTGCCAATTGGGGATCAACACTTGTCCTTCTTCTGCTTCTTGAGGTGCAGTCGCGTGAAGTATGCTTTGCTGAAGTAGCGATTGTCCAAACCATTTATGAAAGAGCTGCTTGGCTTTGCCACTTTCGTTTTGCAAAGAATAACTACCCAACATCCCATGTGGTGAAAATAGTGGACGAACGCCTTTTTGTCGACATATCCATAATGCCGGAATGGTCACCATATTCCACCAAGAATGAATATGTACAGCATCGTAGTCGTGTACTTTTTGTCGCAATTGGCGAAGTAATTTTGGTGAAAAGTGGGTATGATCCTTAGTGATGCGTGGAAAGTAGTGGACTTGGACGCCTTCTATTTCCTGTTCTCCTTCCGGTAGTTCTGCTGTTCCGTTGGCAGTTGTCGTGAAAACGTGTACTGTTGCTCCTAAACGTGCTTGACTTTCGCAAAGCATGGCGACTGCTGTGATCGTGCCTCCGTAAATGTAGGCAGGCTTGTAGGAAGGAATGATGTGCAAAATCTTCATGAGCGGCTCCCTATTTCTTCCACAATCTCTTGAATACGAGCATGATAGCGATTCCAAGTATATTCTTGAGCAATGAGTGCTGCTCTTCGCCCCATCATCTTTACTCGTTCTTTATCATTGACAACTTCTATGATCAGGGCTTTTAAAGCTTCCAAATTATTCGGAGGAATTACAAAACCACCACCTCGCGCTACCACATCCTTTGCTCCTGTATGTTCCGTCACGATAGCCGGAGTCCCACACGCCATCGCTTCCACCACTGTCTGTGCCCAACTATCCAAATATGATGGAAAAACAAATACATCCGCCGCCTGATAGTGGCGCACCAGTTCTTCTTGATGTGTGAATGGAATGTAAGTATACAGACCTTCGTACTGTTTCATCAAGTCCTCTGCATCTGCCATTGGTCCGATGAGGATGAGTTCTACGTTGGGAAGTTTGAGTTCATCGAAAGCTTGTAGCAGTAAATTGATACCTTTACGATAGGTCATCGTCCCGACGAAAAGAAAGCGGAATCTTTCGTTTTGGGGCCAGTCTTTCTTGGCTTGAAAAAGATCTGGATTGATGCCTAGGTTGGCAGTAAAAACGTGCTCCGCCGGAAAACCATACTCGATCATGCTATCTCGCGCAAAAGAAGACAAAGTCAGCACGTAATCGGTATATTTCAGAGCGGCTCCTTTTTGCTCATTCATATAGCGCATTTTTGCTTCGTCTACCCCCTTCTCTAGTGTGACCCATTTATTGATTTGAGCGATTTTTTCATGATGAACTTGTGCTAGATCTAAAACAGTTATTTTGCCTTGTTTTTTCGCTTGCTGGAAAGTGTGGAGGTTAGAATTTTCGTAGGCGATGATGATGTCATAGTCTTTTGACTCCAATTTTTTAGCGACAGCTAGATCGTACTGTTTGTAAGAAGTTTGGATGCGGTGTACCATGTCTTTGGTGAAAAATTTATGGTACAATAAGATAGATGGGAAATGCGTGATTCGGTCAGCAGCGATACCGGGATAGGTGCGTTTTTTGAGTTCATTTCGGAACTGAGCAGGTAATTTTTTTGACCAACCACCTATCTTATTGGTAGCTAAAAGCGTATAAAACTGCTCCAAATATCCTTTCTGTTGCAATGCCAGCAGCAAATCATTGCAGTACTGTTTATTGGGTTGTGCGACGACTACTTTCATCTATTTAAAATTTTTCTGCAGCAATTAAATTGCAGAAAAATTTCTGCACATCTGCAACCGCTACGCTCTCGCATGATTCTTTTAATCATCGCTCTATATGATATTATGATTAAATAAAATCATGCTCGTTTCATGTGGCTTTGAGTTGCTGCTGTGTCCGCAGATGATAGGCTTTATCCACCATACAAAAACCAATGATGAAGTAGATCATGTTTGGAATATTGAAGCATAAATTAAAATAGAAAGTCGTGATGACCAAGAAGGGCAGCAAGTAGAGCCTCGGCAGATTGGAGTATAAATACAGCAATGCAAACATCCCAATTCGAATAAAAAACAATACAAATCCACCTTCTACGACGATGCGCTCGGCGATTTCCTCATAATAGCCATATTCGCGCACAAAATAGGACTTGCCCAGTAGTTTATTGACACCGGCATAAGTCGCCCCCAGTCCTAGTCCAAATACCGGCTGATCACCACGAAATTTTAGTATTTCTTGCCAAGGTTCGGTCACCCGTCTATCTTGATCGCCTCTATCACTCGCTCCAGTCGCCACTCGATCTGCATAGTTGTTGACAGCGATATTGACGAACTCAAGATTGGTGTAGAGCAACGGCCCAATGAAGATCAAAACAACAATAGACGCAATGCCTAACGCCCGCGTACTCGGCTGCAAAAAATCCTCGATCACACTCGCCAAAACTGGCAAAGAAAAGATGATAAAAATAGAGCGCGAGCCAGACATCAGAACACAAATAAAACTTAGAAAAGTCAGTACATATCGCAGCAGTAAATTGACTCTTTTGACTGCTAGTGCCCAGATAAAAAAGCCACAAAAGCCCAGAAAAGCCGTAAAGCCACTGATGTAACTAAACGTCCCTGTGATGCGGACTCGGTCGCCCACAAAAGCATTCGCTCCGGAATCATCGGCGATGTATTTATTGATAAAATGCGTATTGGGCAAATTGTACTGTACCAGTCCCAGCCCAAACTGAATAAACAGAATGATAATCGACAACTTTATCATCTTTTCGTAGGGAAAGAGATCGCGATTTTGATAGTAAATAAAGCAGGTGAGCCATATCCCAAAGTGAAGCACAAAGCCCACTGCGCCATGTATGATGGTCTGATTTAAAGGATTGAAGGCAAATAATATCAATGCCAAAGCATACAATCCCAATATCATTTTGACATCGCCCATCAGCTTCCGCCTGAACGCAAAAGCAACGACGACGAGCATTCCCATTTGCAGCAAAAAGGTAAAAAAATCCAGAATACCGCTATTCCACACCCATTTGCGCAACGCCCCATTAAAGGTCGTGTACAGGAAAATGAATGCCAAAAGCAGGTAATTGAATTTTTGCGCGCGTTCTAACACTTTTTGTCTGCGTAATAAAAGTAAAATAGAGCTGCCTCTGTGGATATTAAGCTTTCTGCTGAAAAAGTCTAATGTCTAAAAGCGCAGCGATCTAACGTCTAATATCTCTTACTAGTGCGAAATAACAACTTTTTGCATATCCAATCGCTCATCTGCCGAACGAATCTCCAAAAAGTAGACGCCATTTGATAGCATACTGACATTTAAGAAGGTTTCTTGTACCACATTCAGATCTACAGAACGCTGCTTGAGTACTCTCCCAAAAGCATCTAACAAGCGAATAAAAACGCTTTGCTCCGTCGGGAAAGCCGTCGTCAAAATGAGTAATTGCTCATCAACCGGATTGGGAAAAAGCTCCACTTGAAATGGTTTCAACAGCTGCTCAGAACGTGATGCTATTGCCGCATCGTCTTCAACAATCGAAACTCGACCTGCGGGCTGACGCACACTGAAATTCAAGGTTTCTTCTGTTTCCTCACCATGATTATCTCTCGCCAAAGCGCGCAGTACATAATTTCCACTTGACAAATTTTGTAACAAAATATCATTCTGTTGTGGCTTGCCCCATTCGTAAGGCGCACCGTTCTCTTGTCGCACGAGTTCGTCATTGATCCAAAGACGGACATAGCTGATCTGTCCATTGGGATCTTGGGCATCGACTTGTACATAGAGGTCTGTGCCAGCATCAAAGACGGCATTATGAGTTGGGTCAACAAAACTGACTATCGGTGCAGTCGCACTGGGCGGTGCAGTCACTTCAAAAGTGATGGTTTGCTGTGCCGTCGCACCTTCATTATCTGTCGCGATGGCTTGTAAAGTATGTGTCCCAATGGAAAGATTATCTAGCTGACTATCGCCCTCCGACGGACTCCAAGTATAAGGTGACTGACCATCTGATCGCACAAATTGACCATCAATATATAAATCAACACTCGTCACAGAACCATCCGAATCACTCGCGCTCACTTGCACCGCTAATTCTGTATTTTGTGAAATGCTAGTATTCGGTTGTGGCGTGATAAAGCTAACCCTAGGCGTCATATTCTGAGCGACTGGATCGATATGGATGGTGCGCATTCTTTCATTGGTCGCCCCCAAATCATCGACGGCAACGGCACGCAAAATAGTTGTCCCAACGGGAAGGTTAGTCAGCGTCCATTGATAAGGGCTACTGTTGTCCACACTCACCAATTGATCGTTTTGATACAAACGAACTTCTGTCACTTCTCCGTCGGTATCATTGGCAGTGACGCTAACATTGATGTTTTCATTCTCCTCAAAACGTGCCCCAGATGATGGACTATCAAACTGCAAACTTGGTGGTGTATTTTGCTGATCGCCTACGGTAAAAACGATGGTCGTTTCGCTACTTGCGCCTACATTATCTTGAGCGATGGCTTTGAGGTAGTAAGTGCCAGCTTGCATACTTTCCAGCTCTAGATCATCTTGCGATTCTAGTCCCCACTCATAAGGTGTCATTTGTTCTGTCCGCACAAATTCGTCGTCCAGGTATAGATCTACCTGATTGATAGCGCCATCTGCATCCATCGCATCGACGAGCACATAGACATTGCTACCGACGGGAAAATTCGCACCATCCATCGGCATAATGAAATTGACTGTGGGTGACTCATTCGGTTGATTGTTATCGCCTACGGTGATATTGATGGTATTGACGCTGTACTGATTGCGGTTGTCGATGGGCACGGCTTCGAGTTTGTAGACGCCTGCTTGTAGATTGGACAATTCTACATCTTCTCCTGCCCCATCCCAAGCGTAAGGTGCTAGTCCATCTTTGCGCAGTAAAGCATCATTCAAATACAAATGAACGCGCTGTACCGAACCATCTTCGTCTGTTGCGTTGACTTCTACTTCTAAATCGACACCGACTGGAAATATTTCGCCGTGCATGGGTGTCAGAAATTCGCTTTGTGGCAGAATATTGTTGCCAATGGCTGTTACTGTAAACTGAATGCTGCTACTCGTAGTCGCGCCTAGATTATCTGTCGCATCGGCGCGTAACGTATAAGTACCGACAGCTAAGTTATTGAGCAAGGGCTCATTTTCCCATTCATAAGGGGCTACATTATCAGCTTGCCCTACCATTTGACCATCCAAAAAGAGTTTGACATCGGCGATGCTACCGTCATTATCTTGTGCATTGAGTCGAACGGTCAAATCCGTCCCTGCTTGAATATTTTGTCCGTCCGTCGGTTGTACGAAACTCAGTTGGGGCGGTATATTCGGACTACTATTACGTACTTCTACGTCGATGCTGATTTCGGTAGAAGAACCATCATTGTCCATTGTCACTGCACGCAGATTGTGTATCCCGACAGTTAAGTTTTGCAGCATGGGAGCATCTCGCCACTCATAAGGATGTGTGAGGTCGGCATTGACCAAATTGCCATTGAGATAAAGCATCACTCGATCGACTACCCCATCCGGGTCGCTGGCACTTACGATCACTTCTAGGTCATGTCCAGCATCAAATACGTTGAATGCTCTAGGTGATCGAAAATTCATTTTAGGATCGATGTTGCTGGATTGCGTTGGTTCTATGGTGAAAGTGATAGTGGTCGTTTCACTGAAGCCACTATTGTCATAAGCGGTGGCTTCCAATTCATATTCGCCAGGCGACATATCGCTGAGAGCTGAATCGGTACTAGCATTCCAGCGATAAGGCGGATTGGTCAGCGTGCGCAAAGGTGTACCATTCATGGTCAATCGCACTTCCATGATGAGTCCATCATGATCGACAGCATTCACTTCTACGATCACATCACTGCCTTCATCGAAAGCTTCCATATCCATTGGCTCAACAAAACTGATGTCGATTTCGCTTTCTTGA
Source organism: Bacteroidota bacterium (assembly GCA_038749535.1). Taxonomy (GTDB): domain Bacteria; phylum Bacteroidota; class Bacteroidia; order Chitinophagales; family Saprospiraceae; genus JAAUTG01. The sequence goes on along the minus strand of JBCDHX010000051.1, from coordinate 11,120 downwards.
TAGCAGGCTTGTGACAACCAGCAAACAGTCGCATCGAAGAGTGCCCAGCCATTGTCATTAAACTGAGCGGCGGCGTTGTTTCCGGTGTAAAACCCAACGCGACGTCCCGGTGCTACTTTATTAATCATATTGTCACCTACATCATAAGCAAAGATCGTTTTTCGCTCAGTGTTACCGACTTGAGTCGCTATGGAATAAGCATCTGGACTTGGCACACCAAAGTAGATCGTCTGACTGGCATTCAATACCGCTTGCTGTCCAGCTTCCAATCCTCCAGCAAGTGGATGATTGTCATTGTCGATAACGATGGAATTTTGTGCCCCTTTCCCTCCAAAATCTTGATGGGTCGTACTTCCGGTCATTTTCATATCATCATAGATACCGACTTCCCAAACGAGTACACCGACTTCTGTATTCTCGAATGTATTGGTGACTAGAGCAGAATTGACGGTAGCGGAAATAAGGACGATGTCTTTGCCTTGCGCATCATTGATATTGACATTTTGGTCACTGACTAATGTCACCTCATAACCTGACATCTCCAGTCGAAACTGAATATCTGCGTCCGACTGATTGATGCTAGCTGCTTCATTGACGATCATCAAAGCTTTCAATCCGCCGCCGGAATTCTGAGCACTGCTGATGAGCTGAAAATCATCACTCCTACGATTGCCTGCCCAGTCTACTGCTGTCAAACGGATCGTCATCGGCAGACTACCACTCGGTGGAATGCCAGAAAACTGCCGCAGCAAATCATCAAAGGACAACCAGCTCGGCAAGGCTTGTCCATTACTCAAAGTCGCTTCATAAACTAAATCATCATTGGGATCATCTGTGAATGTATTTTTGTCGAAAACGAAAGTAAACAAGCGTCCTTCATCTACAATCTGGTCGTCGATAGGTGTTGCTAGAACGGGTGCGTTATTCACATTTGGTAAGTTGCCTTGCTGATGCCCAACTGTGGTTTCCCAAAGCTCGTATCGCTTGTCCAATTGATCGACGACATCTGGATAAGAGGCATTCAATTCGCCCAATTCAGTAGGATCGTCCTCTAGATCGAATAGTGACCAAACACCATTTGTCGCATCGGAGACGATTTTCCATTTGCCATGTCGTACAGCACGTCGTCCGCTGAACTCAAAAAAGACTTCCCGCTGATCGACCGTATTCAAATCTTGTAAGCCGGCATTGAAACTTTCGCCACTCATGGACTTGATAGGCACGCCGTTGTAATTGGTCGGATAGTTGCTATTGGTCATGTCCAGTAGGGTCGGCAATATATCTTTGACATGTCCAATCTGGTCTGTGAATTGTCCGCGATTCGCCGCCGGGATTCCATTGGTATGTTGAATGATGAGTGGTGTCAAAATACCACCTTCGTAGGTATCATTTTTATGGCGACGAAAAGGGGCATTGGAGACATTGGACCAAGGCTGTAGATAAGACAAATAAGAGCCTTTCTCGCCAATAGCTTTGGTAGGATCGTTGAGTTTGCGACCGGATACATCTTCTGGGGAGCCTCCGTTGTCAGATAGAAAGACAAAGATGGTGTTGTCGAAGCGGTTGTTGTTTTTCAAGAATTGTATGACATCACCTATGCTTTGATCCATGCGGTCGGTTTGAGCGGCATAGACTTGCATTCGGCGTTCGTATTCCTGACGTTGATTGGACGCTAAGTTAGACCATTTGACGGTATGATCTAGAGGCGAAATCTCTGTTTCCGTAGGAACGATACCCAAATTTTTCATGCGTATTAGTCGCTGCTCTCTGGTATCTGGAAATCCATTTGTATACGCCCCATCATATTTGTCTACATCTGACTCGTGCGCGTGCAGTGGCCAATGCGGTGCGGTATAGGATAAGTAGAGAAAAAAGGGATTATTGGGTTGATTTTGGAGGTGTTCTTGCAAGAAATCTTTGGCAAAATCGCTGGTGGCATCCGTCATATAAAATTCGCCAGGTACGTAGGGATTATTTGGGTCATTGGTGTCGTCGGGATCCCAAAGTTGGCTGTTGTATGCCATTTTTCGGTCGGAACGCTGATTGGGATTGTCACTCATAGAAATCAACTCAAAGTAGCTACTCGCACCACTGATGAGTCCCCAATAGCGATCAAATCCTCTATCGCGCGGCCAATTACCTTGATTTTCGCCAATATGCCATTTGCCGGACATATAGGTGCCATAGCCGTTGAATTTAAAGACTTCTGCCATGGTGACGACATTGTCGGGCAGGTAGCCGAGGAAGACAGGGGAATTGTTGGCGGAAGTGGTCAGGTTTTCCATGCCAGCTTCATGTGGATATTGTCCGGTGAGCAGTGCTGCTCGCGTCGGGCTACATTTGGTGGTATTGTAGAAGCGTCGAAAGCGGATGCCATCATTTGCTAACGCATCAATATTGGGTGTCTGAATTTCGCCACCATAACAACCGATGTCCGAAAAGCCCATATCGTCCGCCAGGATAACGACAACATTGGGTTTGGACTGACTGTGTAGCTGTAGCTGATAACAGCAGCACAGGCTGAGGATAATGTAAAGTGTTTTTTTCATGAGTCTGTTCTATTGGTTTGTTATACGATTCGTTCATTCACTGCAGGCAATAGAAGAGTTAGATGTTAGCTTAATCGCATATACAAAATTAAAATATTTCTATAGAAAGTACGGGAGATGGCTTTAAATGGGTTCATTTGGACAAGTATGAGTTCGATAAAAGTGGGTTGTGACAGACACATTGGAATCATTTTGTTCATTTTGGGTCACTAAGAGCTTCCATTGCACCTAAAGAGATCATCTCTACATTATTTTCTAACACTTTGACAACAGTCGTATGGTGCAATAAATGGTAGGGCAGATCGTTTCGTTAGGGTTCTAAAAAACCAACAATTTTTCGTTCGATTAGGTCGGCATCGTCCTTCTCATTCTAACACAATCATACTGATGAAGCAATTAGCTGTACTTCTACTGCTCGCTTTCGCTATACACTTGCAAGCTCAACATTTGGTCAGCCCTATTTTTGAAGGGGAGTTGGGCAAACGCTCTATCCAAAAATTAAATCCTTGTCCGGGACAGGATGCCGGGACGATTGGGTCGTTTGACTTTGATGGAACAACGGCTCAGAGTAATGATCTAGATCGCGATACTTTATTCATGTGCTTACGCGATGAAATTTTGGTCAATCATGCCGGAGATTTTGCTTTAGGTATTGATCCTGATCCGAATACACCTAATGGAGTAGCGTATGCCGTTTATCTTAGTCGCCCGACAGTGGCAGGACCGACTTTGGCAGACATACAAGCAGATCCAGCTATTGTGCCGAATCCGCTCGACCCCATCAACCGAATCGTAGTGGTCAGCAACACGGCAGGCAGCATGAACCCTGAGGATGTCATCTTTTTCAATGATGGCAGTATTCAAAATCAACTCAACTCCGGTCAACCCATCGTCCTTTGGTTCGCACCTATCACAGTGGATGCTTTTACGGAAAGAAATATAGGTGGCGTCGATTTGTTAGTGCCCACTTTTGAAGACGATCCTACGCAAGACAACGACCCCATCGGGCCCTGTGTCAGCGTCTCTCTTGATGAAGCTTTTGCAGTCGCCTATCTCAATGACATCCGAGCCAATGGCATCACAACTGATTTTGAGAACCTATCGGCTAGCTTTGAAGTAGGTGGTGGATTACCTCAACTTGATCCGACAGAAACATATAGCATAAGTGTTGTCAACCGTGACGACCCTACCCTTTCTGGAAATGTACCCGATGGTCTGGTCGGTCATGCACAGCGCGTCAATGTCAATGTACCACAAGCCGGTGTATACGTTGTGACGGTGGAAGACAGCAAGGGTTGCCCACTGACATTTGAAGTAAATATCACGCAAGGCGTACAAATCAATATCACCAATCTCAATATCCCCGAAGACGGCTCAGGCTGTGTGGATGTGACGGTTAGTAATTTTACGAATGTCCTAGGTTTTCAGTTTCCATTTGAGTGGCAAGGTCTCCCGATTCGCTTTGATTCGATCACGAATATCAATCCGGCGATTTCAGGATTTGACGAGAATAGCTTTAATATAGAGGACGCCAATTTTGAAGATGCAGAGCTGACGACTATTTGGGGGGACTTAACTGGTTCAAATCCGATCACTTTGGCAGATGGAGATGTGCTTTTTTCGATTTGCTTTACTGCGAGAGGAACGACTGGCGAATGTAGCACAATCAACGTTGACTTTGATCGCTCTTTGCGACCGGAAGTTATCGACCCCAATGGCATGCCGTATCCATTAGAAATCACTGCCGGACAAGTTTGTATTTCGAGCGATCCATTCATTGTGACTGTTACTAAACAGGATATTGCTTGCGACAATACGGCAGGTTTTGGAAGTATCACTTTTACACCAGAGAATGGAGTTGCGCCTTATCGTTTTCAGTTGTTAGACGAAAATGAGGATGTCATTGCAGATGGAGATAACATCGCAGAAGGGGAAACCGTGGTTATTGATGACTTATTAGCTGGCGAATACGATTTGGTCGTCTTCGATCAGACTTCTAATGATGGTTCAATTGAGCCATTTACAGCACCTGATATAGCAATCGTAGAAGGCAACAACTTCGGCGGAAATATCGAAGTTGATTTTGTGCCTATTTCTTGTAATGGTGTTGCCGACGGAGCGATTCGAGTAGTGATTACAGAAGACGGCGTCATTGTACCCGATCCGGGCGATGAATATAGTTTTCTTTGGAATACGGGTGATACGACGATGATTGTGCGCGACATCGGATTTGGAGATTATGCAGTGACGGTGACGAATGATGGTTGTAGCAAAGAATTTAGAGGGTCGGTCAGTCAGCCTGCATCTATTAGTATCAGTGAGGCACAAGCCGGATCGCAAAACGCCACCTGTCCCGGCATCAATGATGGCATCATTATCGTGAATGTAGCAGGAGGAACAACAGAGGAAACAAGTACTTACAGTTATCAATGGAACCTCACAGGCGAACGAACAATTGACGTCGGTCAGCCCATTCAATTAGGTGGATTGACTTCAGGTACTTACACATTAACGGTCACAGATGAAAATGGCTGCCAAGACTCCAGCAGCTTTGTCGTCGGTAATGACAAGACACTAGAACTTTCCGAAATCACACAAGACATCACCTGCTTTGGTGGCAATGATGGTCTATTGGACATCACCGCAACGACGATCGGTGGCAGTGAAGAGCTACCGTATAGTTTCACTTGGGAAAGTAACCTGAATGGTTCTCTTCCGCAAGACGACGCGCAGTCCACACGCTTAGATGACCTCATGGCAGGTACTTATATTTTGATGGTCGAAGACAATACCACCAGTCCCGGTGCTTCTCCCGGTGCACGCTGTTTTGTTCGAGATACCTTCACGATCATTCAACCAGATCGCATCCAGATCAACGCAGACGTAGATAATGCCACTTGCGAAGGTGGACTGAATGACGGTCGTGTAGAACTAGATGAGCCAATCGGTGGGACAGCACCATTTACTTACAGTTGGGATTCTTTTCCTGACTTGAGTGGTCGTATCGCAGAAAGTTTGACAACGGGTGTTTATACAGTCGTTTTGACAGATGCCAATAGCTGTATGGACTCCATTACTTTCAATATTACCGCACCGGACTTGCCACAGATACTGGGCATTGAGACAGATACTTTGAACTGTGCTTCGGATACAGATGGACAACTCACCGTTGATTTTCAAAATGGTAGCAGTGGCGCAGTGGTGACTTCTTTTGCTTGGTCGAATGGGGACAGCGGCGAAAGCACAGATGCCGATTTGGTTCCGGGTGAGTATATCGTCACGATCACAGATACCAACAATTGTTTTGCCATAGATACCGGATTTGTCGTCGCGCCAGCACCACTGATGCTGGATAGTATCGTAGCAACACGACCGAGTTGTCCTGGCTTTGATGATGGTGAAGTGGTACTCTTCGTGAGCGGCGGTACTGCACCTTACATCTACTCCAGAGATGGCGTGCCTTCACCGGGTTCTGTCTTTGGTGGATTGGTAGCAGGCAACTATTCGTTTGCCATCACCGACATTAATAATTGTCCAGCAGTCAGCATTGATGCCACCGTAGAATCTGCCCCTGAAATATTGGTGTCCTTCATTGATGTCACACCGACAGATTGTAATCAAGAGCAGGGAACGTGTACCGGTGCAGCGACAGCAACTGCTGTTTTGAGTACCGGAGAGGAGCGAACATTCGACTTTCAGTGGGGCAATGGCGAGCAAAATATCAACACCATCAGCAGTACAGCTCAGGCACTATGCGAAGGTGTGAATACTTTGCGCGTGACCGATGATGGCAACAATGGCTGTACAGTAGAGGTGGAAGTAGAGATCGCGAGTCCGCCTCTGATTCAGCCGTTTGCTGCGGATGTGAGCTTCGTGAGTTGCAATGGCGCGAACGATGGCAGTGTGACCGTAGAAGTTTTAGGTGGTATGCCGGATTTTCAGTTTTTATGGGATGATAATGCGACTGGTATGACACGTACCAATTTAGCTCCCGGTGTATATAGCGTAAGAGTGATAGATGCCAACAACTGTGAAGCAGCAGCACTACCAATTCCGATAGAAGAGCCTGCCGCTCTGGAGCTAACCATTGCCGATGCGACACAATCAGTGACTTGCGCTGGAGACGAAGATGGATTTATCTTACTAGATGTCATCGGTGGCAATCCACTGGGTGGCACACCTTATACTTGGTCGGATGGTGTGGCTGGCGTTCGGGACTCTTTGGCACTCGATCTGTCGCCGGGCACTTATTTTGCGACCGTAGTCGACGTGCGTGGTTGTACCGATTCTATTTCTTACACCATCGGTGAGCCGACGCCTGTTATGGCGACTATACCGACACCGCCGGAACCTGCTTGTTTTGGTTTTCAAACGAGTATAGTCATACAAGATGCTTCGGGTGGAGCAGGAGGACCTTATTCCTTCTCTGTCAATAACTTATCCAAAGTGACGCTGGCTGGAAGTATTCCAGTATTTGGTGGACAAGAGCACGTTGTATCTGTTTTTGACATACGCGGTTGTAGTTTTGATACGACGATATTTATCAATCAGCCACCGCCGGTAGAAGTGATTTTGCCAGCAGAGATTGAAGTACAGCTAGGTGATAGTATTCGCTTGCGACCGGATGTTTTTTCTGTTGTCCCAATAGATGACAGCACCATCGTCTGGACACCCAATGACTTCCTATCGACCACGCGCGAACTGAATCCGATCATCCGTCCATTTGACTCTAGAGAATATACCTTGACGCTGGCAGACATCAATGGCTGTACGGGCGAAGCGACTGTTTTTGTGGATGTTGATAAGAAGCGAAATGTCTATATCCCAAATGTCATCGCACCAAATTCTATCCGCAATAGCCGTTTTGAAATCCAGACTGGACCAGGTGTCCGCAAAGTCAATTTCATGCGTATTTACGACCGATGGGGAAGTTTGATTTATGAACTGGATGAAGCCGGACCTAGCATAGGTGGCATCGGTGACTGGGATGGTACTTTCAGAGGACAGAAATTACCTTCAGCGACCTACGTCTATATCATGGAAGTCGAATTTGAGGACAATCAAACGCTCTTGTATCGCGGAGATGTGACTATTGTGTATTAGAGGTGATGCGTGAAGAGTAATACGCGAGCGGCTATAGCTTGAAAAATGGCTGATTGATTTTGGGATCGATCAGCCATTTTTGTTTTTTGCGCTAAGTCTGAGTTCAATAAAAAATTTACATTCTTAGTGTTGAGAAATAGCCGAAAGGCTACTATTTACAATACGTTTCCTCTTCGACTATTCCTCAACAATGCAAATTTATTTATTTCACAGTGTCGTGAGCGTATCTCAATCTGTCTTAAGCTTCATCTCCTCCAACTCTACTAACCGTTGACTGATTTTTGTATATAGGCTGTCCATTATTTCAGGATGCTGCTTGATGACAGCAAGACTGAGTTGATAATCTTCTTCACTCACACCATTGATTTCGTATACCTGCCCATAAAAATAATCAGACAAACTATCTTTCATATCCGGCGTGTAGTTCATGATCGCTGCTTCTGCTAAATAAGCGTCTGCCATGACTTTGACGAGTTTTTCCTCTGAAAGTGGAATAGTATCAAGTGGGTCTTTTTTTTGACAAGACAGTAGCAGAATAAAGCTGATGAATAAAGAACGAAGCATATTTAGCCGTTGCTGTTTATGAAGATTGGTATGAATTACCTTTTTTTTGGCGCAATGCGAGGGTTATCTTCTAAGAGTATGTCTAAATTTTTATCGTTCTGATAACCAATATCTTACGAACCTAGCTTTGAAAAAACAAGTTCATTTAGCTCGCTAAACTCATTAATTTTTTCTTCCCTAGAACCGCAAACTATTGATAATCAGTTAAATCTAATTTTAAACATACTCTAAGTTACTATCACTGTATTCTAAATCATCAATAGGTTGGCTCATAGGTCATAGGTCATAGGTCATAGGTCATAGCTAGAAAACAACCTACTTAAACTCCCTCAGCGACGTTGATAAACTCAAATGATGATTCCCACCTGCTAGATGATAAACACTATGTCCGTAGTCGATGCGAAAACGATTGACTTTCATCCCAAAACCAAAGGAAAAACCACCCAAGCTTCGCAATTCGTTCACCTTCATCTCACGCGCTCGTAAGACATTGTAAGCGGCTCGAACTCTGAAGTTTTCATTCTTACCAAATAAAAACTCTCCGCTAAAAATAAAGTGTCGCGCCAAGTTATCTACAAAAGGGCTACCGCTCTCCGGCTGATTCAAATTGTCAAAAATAGAAGTCGGCTCGCGATTATTGGGATCGTCATATAAAATATTCCAACGGTTCAAATAGCGATACGTCACTCCCACGCGCAGTGGCAAATACCGCAGTCGCTTGGCAATCGCCAGCTGACTTTCCGTCGGTAATCCATCACCACGCGCATTTGTATAGTAAGAAATTGGTGTCCCAATATGCCGAATGACCAAACTCGCCGTAAATCGGCTTGCAGTATCTTGAAAAGTCGCCCCGACATCTGCGCTCCAGCCCAGTGATTGATACGTTTCTAATTGGGAAGAGATAAAGCGCGTATTGACACCGACAGACAGTTTTTCGTACAATTGCTTTCCTATACCTATCGTCCACGCATATTCCGCCGCTTTGAACGTCCCTTCTTGATTGCCGAAAGCGTCGCTGCGCTGAAACTCGCCATACTGAATATACTGAATACCTGTATGCCAAGTCGCATTCCATTTTTCGACATGATGACCGTAGCCTGCATACCCAAAAGCAATACCTGAAAGATGAAAATTTTGGTTGAAAGAAATATGCTGATGCATCTGTGGATTGAGGAGCGCAGGATTTTGATAGACAAAGCTCACTTCCTCATCCTTGACAGTTAATACATGATCGCCGAGTGCCGTGATGCGCGCTGAATTGGGCAACATCAAAAACTCATACAGATCATTGCCACCTATCTGAGCCTGACTCGTCCATTGCAGTAGCATTAGAGAAAAAAGGATGACCAAACGCCATTGAGTTTGCATTGTGCAAAATGATTAAAAAGGAAAGAGTAGATAAACACTCGTAAGCAAAGTAAAATTGCTTCTTAGATGTTCTTAGATGTTCTTAGATGTTCTTAGATGTTCTTAGATGTTCTTAGATGTTCTTAGATGTTCTTAGATGTTCTTAGATATTCTTAGATGTTCTTAGATGTTCTTAGATGTTCTTAGATGCGCTCAGGTGTTTCAAAAAGAGCACTTACGATTCAGAACTTAATTCCGTCGAGACACCTTCGGACAACGCAAGTCACCAAAGTAATACGTAATTCCTACACCTGCAAATACATACGTATCATTGTTAAACTCATTGCCGCGTTGTCTGCCAGGTGAAAAATCACCTTCCACACCCGGAATATCTATCGCTCTATTGCTCAATGCCGCTGCCGTTTCGCCCCTTAGATTTTCAATATCGCCGGGGTCAGCGTATATCGTGCTCACATCATCCAAATAGTCCGTGAATAACCATCGGCTGTCGATGTGTACATTCAAACTCCACTCATAACCCAATGATACTTTCACACCACCACCGTAGCCAAAACCTAGCTGCGTACTGAAGTACTCTTCACCACGAAACTGTCCTTCTGTTCCCAATGGACGCAGCTCTACCCATTCGCCTTGAAACTGTGTCTCCGGCTCAAAGTTGAACACGACTACTCCGGCGGTCAAATAAGGCGTAAAAAATTGCTCGCGGCTACCGTGAATATAGGGCAGAAAGTTGAACTCCAATTGCACTGAACCATCCACAACATTGGAGCGGAAGTTCAAATTACGTGCTCGCTCAAAATCATTTTTGGAATCGGCGTCATCTCCGGCGATCTGTCCAAAATTGCCAGAAAAACGTACGGCAATACGCTCATTGAAATTGTAACGCGCCAATACACCAGCCGCTAGACCCGGCGAACTCATATCAAAATTGGTGTTCAAATCGCCAAAATAATTGGAGGCACCAACCCAGCCACCGGCTTCCCACCCTTGCTGTGCTTGTACACCAAAAGCAACGGTCAGGGACAACAAAATAATCAATAAATGCTTCACTCGATTCAATTGTCTATTCTTTTCTGTTCATGGAGTCGCAAACAGATGTGATAAGGAATGAAGGAAAAATAAATTATCGAAATGGAACGAAGCTAGTTTGTTGTCAGACAAGGCAAAAAACACAGTCCTAGCAGGGCTAAGGCGAGTATTTTTAACACAGTCTGACGGCGAAATAGCAAGTTCAAATCGAAAGGTTATTATTTTTTCATTCCTAAACTCCTAAAGTTCAACACATCTAATACGCTCAATCATCTGTGTTAAACGGGCAAAGCCTAAGCAAGATTGTAAAAAGATACACGATACTTGCTGTGAACAAATAAATTCGTGTGCGCTCACGCATCATTCGCTAGGGCAAACGCATCAAATTCCTTTTTGCTCTTTGATTTATCAAATGATTCAATTTTTCAGCGACATGAGCATGGTATTTGTCTCAAGCCGACGGGCTATTCATTTTGGCATTGCCCCAAAACGAATCAAAAGGTCTAG
>JBCDHX010000050.1:0-36641 GCA_038749535.1 Bacteroidota bacterium | reverse complement strand
TGGGGCAATGCCAAAATGAATAGCCCGTCGGCTTTGCCTGTCCCGACTCTCGGGGAGACAAATACCATGCTCATGTCGCTGAAAAATTGAATCATTTGATAAATCAAAGAGCAAAAAGGAATTTGATGCGTTTGCCCTAGATACCGTCAAAATATCATCTCTAATTGATTTTGTATATGTAATTTGTAAAGTTCCAGTTGTATACAGTCCTTCTAGATGGTTTTCATTTTTCTTGAAGTAATATCTAAAACTTGTAGCTGATTTTATCCCCCTTACTTTACTTGTTGGAATGAAGGCTAAGTTCTGATTCTTTAATCCATTTTTCAGAAAGAGTAATTCTTGTTCAATAGTATTAGCAGACTTCATTCTTTGTTCTACAGCCAGACCTAGTCCTGTACTCTCTGTTACAAAATCGCCAGCGATTATCGAAAGAGGGGAAAATTTGATACTTGTTGTGCGATTGTTTTCCTGTCCATATCCTTTTGCGCACAGAAGTAACATTAGAATTACAACGAGGTGAATATGATTTTTGAAGTAGTGATGAATTGTCATAAGACAGGTTATGATTAGAAAAGTTAGCGACCGTTAGAGTCATCGACACGCTTTTTGCATATTTATCTTTGCTGCTTTCGCTTCTTATACGCCTTAATGCGACCTTCATACTCCATCATATTCTCCTCTGTGTACTGTTTTTTGGCTCGTTCCGGCAAATCCAATCGCTCCTCAATTGCCTCATCAGCTAAGTCGACAAATAGATTGCGACCAGTTTTTTGCTTCTTGAGTTCAAACGCATCGTACAATTCTCCGGTCACTGTGTACGCTTCGTATTTTAGTTTATTGTCTTTGATGTGTATGAGTTGATACAATTGGGTGTTAGAAGCGGCTCTTTGCATCCATTCTTCTAGCCCCACGTCATACATTTTTGGACCGCTCACGCTCACGACATATATCGGCCCACCGACAGTTGTCGTCTTACTGCCAAGTGGTAGATTCGTGCCTCGTCCATAAGTATGGTCATGTCCTTGCAGCACAATATCCACCTTATATTTTTCAAAAATCGGTTGTAAAGCGTTTCTAAGTCCTACGTTATCTCGACCGCGCGTGGAAGAATAAATGGGGTAATGCATGGTCACGACTGTCCATTTCTGATCGTTATTTTCTAATAATTCTGTCAGCCAATTAACTTGAGCCGCACTATCTTCAGGGGAGATTTGTAGAGAAATAGAATTGAGGGAAATAATTCTAGTATCCTGATAGTCAACGTAATAGACTGTCTCATTGGAGTTGTCAGGTCCATTTTCAGGCAGCGTAAAAGTTGGCTTCCAATGATTGGATAGCAGCGTTTCTCGCCCTGCATTTCGATAATATTCATGATTGCCAGGAGTCGCGATACTTGGCGTGCTTCTGTATATCCAACTGCCCGCGTAGAACCACTCGCCCCATTCATGATCGCTATTGGCACGATTGATGAGGTCTCCGGCATGAATCATGAAATTGGCGTCTGGCAATTTGCTATATGCGCCACGGATAGCTCGTGACCACATCGACTTCAAATTGTTTTGCGCATCTCCAAAGTACAAGAAAGAAAGCGGTTGTGGTTCGGAACTAGCAGTCTTAAAATGAATCCATTCACTCCAATGAACACCGTTGCCCACCCGATAAGCATACATTGTTTCAGCTTTTAGTCCTGTCATGACTGCGGAGTGATAGTTTGCTCCATTTCTATCCGTTAATAAAGCAGTTGTTTCTCCTTCAAATGTTTGTATCTCTTTCGCAAAATCAGGAGAGGGACCTGCTTTTGCCACTTCTACGATGGCTTTATCCACTGCAAGAGAAGTCCGCCAATTGACCGCCATACTCTCATCTGGCGATTCTGTTAGCATCAAAATGATCCGATCTGGGATAGGCGAAGGAGGATAAACATCTATGGCTTCTGTTTGTGACCAGGCAGAAAAAAATGAGCAAATAGCAAAAAATAGGGTAAAGAATAACGCTTTCATGTAAGATGGAAATGATGATAATGAGATTTAAATTTTCCCCTTATTCGCACATCAATGTTTCACCTGCCACACTGCTTTTAGCATTTCTTTTTTGTCAGGTGGCTTATTATTATGTGCAAAAGAGGTATATAGTCCCAAACAATAGAGTAAAAGTAAAACAATCGTAGCTATCCTGGTAAGAATATTCCAACGCTTTACTATTGGAGTCTTTTTGTTTACTCGTTGTGTCAATTGCCAATTGTAAAAGTGAGCATAAGCAATCAATCCTCCACCAATAGCCATAAATCCGTGTGCATTAGCTATCGCCTCTAGTTGTGTCAGCAATAGTCCGACGAAACCAAGTCCAGCGATCAATAAGGGATAGATATTTTGATGCTTCTTGAAAAAACTGATCGGCAGAGAACTAGCAGCAACACCAATACTCAATCCGATGAAAATCCACTCTCCAAGTTGATCTGTGAGCCAATGTGCTCCTGCGAACAGTCCAAGTGGAAGCATCAAAAACATCACTATACAATGTAAAGCACAAAACAATGATGCTCCGAATCCTACAAAATCCAAGTGTAGTCTAAAAAATTTTGTCATAGTACATACCACAACCACTCAATATGCAACATTGTTGCAAAAAATAAAATAGTAAGGTAGTTCAAAAGGACAGCAGAAGAGATTTTTTAGTTGAGTAGTTGAGTAGTTGAGTAGTTGAGGGTAAATAAATTCCCTTCTTGACCGAGCAGATTGGATGTGTATCATGTACAAAATAGCTTTATCAAGTATCAGTGATGAGCAGGAAGCATATTTATTCTATTTTTGCGCCTCTAAACACCAGAGTCACCTTTTCAATTACTATTTTGATTTTATAAAACATACTGTCAGCCAGAAACTGATCATCGACAGTATACATAGAAAAAACGACAGATGATAAATATTGATTTGCTAAAAACCGTTTGCAAAACACCCGGTGCGCCGGGATTCGAGCAGCGTATCCGAAAGTTGGTGATCGAAACGGTGACGCCTTATGTGGATGAAGTAGAAATAGACCCCATGGGGAGCGTCATAGCAATCAAGCGAGGCGCATCTAGCAAATGTGCGATGGTTGCAGCACACATGGATGAGATCGGATTTATTGTGACGCATATCGACAACAAAGGGTTCATTCGCTTCCACACATTGGGTGGCTTCGACCCTAAAACGTTGACGTCGCAGCGTGTTATCGTACATGGCAAGAAAGACGTGTTGGGAATATTGGGTGCAAAACCCATCCACATCATGAAGCCGGAAGAGCGCAAAAATGTCGTCCCCATCAGTGACTATTATATCGACACGGGGATGAAAAAAGAGGAAGTGGAGGAGTTGATTTCCGTGGGGGATTCCATCACACGCGTCGGCGATCTAGTAGAAATGGGGGACTGCGTGACCAGCAAATCCATGGACAATCGCGTATCTGTTTTCATCCTGCTAGAAACCATGCGCGAGCTGCAAGATCAAACTGTCCCACACGATATTTATGCGGTCTTTACGGTACAGGAAGAAGTCGGGATACGCGGCGCAATTTCGGCAGCACACTACATCAATCCTGATTTTGGATTTGGACTGGATGTGACGATTGCATTCGATACGCCTACGTCTACACCACAAGAAATGGTCACTTCACTCGGCGAAGGTACTGCCATCAAAATCATGGACGGCTCGACGATCTGTGACTACCGCATGGTGCGCTACATGAAGCAAATGGCCAACCAACACGATATCAAATGGCAGCCTGAGGTATTGCCAGCCGGAGGTACAGATACTGCCGGACTACAGCGATACGGCAAAAATGGTGCGATAGCCGGAGCGATCTCTATTCCATTGCGCAATATGCATCAGACCATCGAAATGGGCAATAAAGCAGACATCCGTGCGACCATAGACTTACTTAAAGCTAGTTTGCAAAATCTAGATCAGTACGACTGGAGTTTTGATGGTTTTCCGCAAGGGAAGCAAGGAAGTACAGGAGGATATTTATAGTGGAGTATTCTTTTTTAGACGTTCCAAAAGGACGCGTTTCCTACATTAAGTTTGGAGAAGGGGAAAGGCTGTTGATCGCGCTACATGGATTCAGCGATCAGGCAAAGCTATTCTTGAATCTCGAAAGTAGTCTTTCGTCTCACTATACTGTCTATGCCATAGATTTACCTTTTCATGGAGGAACAGAGTGGACGACAGAAGATTTTGTGCCGGAGGATATGCTATTGGTGGTGCAGCAGATTTTGGAATTGAGCGGTCGAGATCATTTCGATTTGATGGGCTACAGTATGGGTGGTCGCATTGCACAGATGATTTTACCTCAGATCATCGACCGGGTACAGCATCTCTATCTAATTGCACCGGATGGTATTGCGACGATCTTGATGTTTGACTTTGCGCGCATTCCACTTTTTACGCGGCGGTGGTTGCAGGCTTGGTTGGCTCGACCGGAACGCTTCTTTCAGTTTATTCACTTCTTCAAAAAACGAGGTTGGTTGTCACCTTTCTTACATGACTTCGCGTATCATCACTTTCGGACGCCAGAGCGGCGACAACGGTTGTTTGGTTCTTGGGCATCGGTACAGCAATTCCGATTTGTACCGCAGCAGATCAAAGATTTGATTCGCGATTATCAGTTGCCGACTGATTTATACTTTGGTGTGCGCGACGAAGTCATCAAACCGAGTGCCGGACAGTGGCTGAGTGAAGGCGTACCCAATATTGACTTGCATTTATTAGATGAAGGACATTTGCTGATTGATGAGGAATTAAACACTTTATTAACGAAACAATTGGGTGACCCTACGTTTTTACAGTCGTCCTAATCTCATTTGTAATACTGAACAGTTATCGCCATGACGACAAGCACATTGACTCAGCCTATCGAGCTATCTGCATCCGTACGACTAGAACCTATCTTAGCAGAACATCAAGAAGAATTGTATCACCTGATGCGCCGTATCTATCCAGCCGCTTATGCGCATCTTTGGAAAGATGGCGGGGCGCAGTACGTAGAGCAGCTATATCGGACAGATAATTTCTATCAGGAACTAGACTTACCTTGCTCGCTTTACTATTTTGTCAATTATGAAGGCGAACGCGTGGGTATTTTGCGTTTGGTGCAACATCAAAATGTGCATGGCGAATACGACGAACAATCGACCAAACTGCAACGAATCTACCTAGCCCCGGAGCTGCAAGGCAAAGGCATTGGGAAGTTGCTCATTGCTTGGTGTAGCACTCAATTTTTACAGCAAGAAGGCGACCGAATCTGGCTGGAAGTGATGGAAACAGAATCCAAAGCTCTAGGCTTCTATCAGCGCGTAGGCTTTGAGATTGTCGATAACTTTGAGTTTGATGCGGAGATGATGTATCCGCATTTGAGAGGGATGTATTTGATGGAGAAGGCGTATCGAGGGTAGTGTATACTATTGAACTTTCAAGTAATCCACTATTTCTTCTGTAAAAATCGACGCACTCTTCGTTCTGAGATGTGCTCTGTCGTAAAACGCAGCAGAGTCCTGATAGATAGGGTTATCAGCATCATAAAAGAATGTCGAAACTTGATCTTTCTTCAATTGTAGGATTCGCTCTTTAAATTTTGGATTCAAATCCCCAAAATTGGGAGGAAATATGAGAACTAGTTCAACACTAGCAGACAAACATTGATCTTGAAAAGCTTTGAAAGCAGATAGTTTCTCAGGGACTTCTTCTTGGATATTGTAAGAAGTGTTTTTGCCATACTGCCAATCTATGCCACTTTTTTGGAAAGCGATTGGCATAGAACCTGCTGCTTGTATCGTGTCTAATCGACCGAAGCTTTTTTTCCTCAGATCAAAGTTGCTCAAACTAATTCGAGAAAGTATGAAGAACTTTGCTAAAGTACTCTTTTCGCCTCTGTCTATCATTTCATCTATCACAAAATCATACTTCAGCAAGGGATACATTCTGTCATACCGAAATTTGATGGAAGAGCTCGGTAGTAATTCAGCTTTGTCATCT
Source organism: Bacteroidota bacterium (assembly GCA_038749535.1). Taxonomy (GTDB): domain Bacteria; phylum Bacteroidota; class Bacteroidia; order Chitinophagales; family Saprospiraceae; genus JAAUTG01. The sequence goes on along the minus strand of JBCDHX010000050.1, from coordinate 30,633 downwards.
ACGACGAGTAATATTTTTTCAGGAGGCTGATTAAATTCTAGTAGAGCTTCAAGCAAAAATTTGTGAAATTCAATATTAGAGCCGGGATAAGATAGATTATAACTAGACTGATTCAAGGAATCTTCCAGTTGCTGTGCGATTACGTTCCTAGCACCACGTGAAGATCCCATGATGATTATGTCTTTATTCATCTCGCCTTGTAGAACCCTCTCTAGTCGCTTATCTACTTCTAATTGGGGTGTTACTAATAGAATTGGGTAAAACAATTTGTCCACTATAATAACGAGAACGGCAAATACACATAGCTTAGTTAGAAATTTGGACATACGTTAGAATTGAAAGTAGATGAATTCTTGCTCTTGACCACTGAATAAGAACAGAATGATAATGATAAAAATATAGAACGCGTATCGCGCTGATCTTCTCCAAGAAAGTCCCAATCGCTCTATCGCATATTCTTCTCTTCGACCGATCCATTCTATCGCGATAAAAAAGAACAACAGCAGCACTATCGGTATACCTTTAGTCATTCCTTGGAATCGTGGAAACTCTAGTAGAGAAGAAGAAAAAATAGTTCCTACATAATTGAAAGCATGATTTAAATCTTCTGCTCTGAAAAATATCCATGCTAGTACAGTTAACAAAAAAGTAGAAAGCATGGACACCGTCTCACGGATACTGGGAAGTGATTTATCTTTCGCAACTATATCTAGATAAGTTCTATTTCTGTCAGTCAGCATCAATGGTAAAAAGTACAAAGCATTGAGCGTTCCCCAAAACATAAATGTCCAATTGGCACCATGCCAAAATCCACTTACTATAAAGATGATGAAAATATTTCTAATCGCTACAGGTCTAGATACCCGACTTCCTCCTAATGGGATGTACAAATAGTCTCGAAACCAGGTAGATAGGGAGATATGCCACCTTCTCCAAAATTCAGCTATATCTCTAGCAAAATACGGGTAAGCAAAATTCCGCATCAAATCAAAACCAAATAGTCTTGAAGTACCAATAGCGATATCAGAATAGCCTGAAAAGTCACCATAAATCTGAAAAGTAAAGAATAGCGCACCTATCAGTAGCGTACTACCATTCATATCGGCAGAATTATTGAATATTTGATTGGCATATTCTGCACAGTTATCTGCTATGACTATTTTTTTGAACAAGCCCCATAATATCTGACGAAGTCCATCGACTGCACGAGTGTAGTCAAATACTCTTTTATTGTAAAACTGTGGAAGCAGACTTGTAGCCCTCTCAATAGGACCTGCTACCAGCTGTGGGAAAAAACTCACAAATGCTCCAAAGGCGATGAAATCATCCGTTGGTTTTAATTTTTTACGATACACATCTATCGTGTAGCTAAGTGTTTGAAAGGTATAAAAACTGATACCTACTGGAAGTATAATCCGTAGCGAGCTGGCTTCTAGCTGACGCCCAAATAATGAAAAAGCCGCTATAAAATTGTCTAGAAAAAAATTATAGTACTTGAAGAAGCCAAGAAATCCAAGATTGACCAAAATACTGAGACCAAGTAATAACTTTCGGTTACTATTTTTTTGTTCTTTGTCTAGTCTTAGCCCTATACTGTAATCGACAATTGTGCTAAATAAAATGAGCCCCAAAAATCGCCAGTCCCACCACCCATAAAATACATAACTTGCAACCAACAAAAGTATGTTTTGCGCTTTCGTACTTTTTTGAGTGACAAACTAATAGAGGACAAATACAATTGGTAAGAAAATGGCAAAATCAATTGAATTAAAAAGCATGGTGTGTTATATCTAAAATCGCTTCCATTGAGACTGAATGAAACGAGTATATTCACAGCAAATATATCAATTAGTGAGATTAGACATTTACGATTTGTGATTTAGGATCGACCTCATGGTAACCTGTATATCAATACATTATACTTTGATTAAAGTATAACTTGACAATGTCTATTGAATGACACTGAGACACCATAGATCGTGACAACTAATCTATCATCAAATAAAACGCTATTACTTTCTCAATCATGAGCAGCCTAAAGCAAATTAAAACAGCCATTGACAAGGAAAATTTGTGGGCGAATATACGTGAACTCCGCAAAAACGAATACCTAAAAGTAGGTGGCAGCATCGATACAAATATCTACTTTGTAGCGTCGGGCAGCATTCGGATATTTGTGTATTCAGAGTCGGAGGAGCACACCATACGCTTCGGTTATCAACATGATTTTGTGGTGGCATTGGATAGTTTTTTTACTGGACAGCCTTCTGATTTGTATTTGCAGACGCTGAGTCGGACTACGGTCAAGGTGCTACATAAATCCGTCTTCGAGACATGGATCCATCAAGATTTGGAGTGGTTGAGCTTGTGGAATAAGGCATTACAAGCATTGATCGTCGATCATCTGGAACGCGAACAAGATTTACTGATCTCTTCTCCGCAAGAACGCTATCAGCGCGTGCTATCTCGTAGTCCGCAACTTTTTCAAGAAGTGCCGCATAAGTACATCGCCAACTATCTACGGATGACACCGGAGACGTTGTCTAGGATAAAAAAGGGGTGAAAAGTCAAAGAAAAAGAGAAGCGTAAAAGTTGTCTGAAGCAGAAGGGTAGGGAGATAAAGTAGGTCGTCGTAGGAAACGACAACCTACTACCAAAATCTTGATCTTAATCAATGTTTGTGAATAGATTAGGCTGCATCTTTGTCTAAACAAAACAGTAATCATGCAAGCAGTCCAGTTAATAGACGATCTAGTCGAACGTACAAAAGACAACCTGAATCGTGCTCAACTACTCAAGACACAGCCTGAATCTACACTCAACTACAAGCCAAAAGCAGAATGCTGGAGCGCCCTAGAATGTCTAGAACACCTCAATCGCTACAGCGATTTTTATGTCCCAGAGATGCGCCAACGTATGAAAGCTAGTACGGCTACGGCGGCTGACACTTTCACATCAGGTTGGCTAGGAGATAAGTTGGCCAAAAGCTTGCTACCACAATCACAGGGTGGCGCACAGAAAATGAATAGCCCAAAAAAGATGAATCCCAAAGGCAGTCAACTCGACAAATCAGTCGTCGATACCTTCATCAGATATCAGTATGGGCTACTCGACCTACTCAAAGAGGCGCGTCAGAAAAATTTGAGTACCATCAAGACTGGCATCACGCTGACGCAGCTCATCAAGTTGAGATTGGGGGACACATTTCGAGTGGTCATCTATCATACACAGCGACATTTGGGACAGGCGGAGCGAGCTGTCAAGCAATATCAAATGGCGCAACCTTCCTAGCATTATCTTGTTTTTTTAGATATGAACAGACCCAATTTTGAAGATATAGATTCTGGTGCAGCCTTCAATCAGTGGTATTGGCTAAAGGCAGAGATGATCGAGATTTGTAAGCAAATCGGACTGCCTACGCACGGACGAAAATTTGATCTACGCGACCGCATTATGTATGCTTTGGACAATGAGGGCGCACTACTGCCGGAAACAAAGAAAAAGCCAACTTCTAAATCCAACTGGGCGAAAGCGACACTGACACCGAAGACAGTACTAACGGACAATGTATCTTTTGGTCCGAATATGCGGCGATTCATGAAAGCACAGATTGGAGAGCGATTTGCGTTTCATATCGACTTTATGGACTGGATGAAATCGAATGGAGGCAAGACATTACAAGATGCGGTCAAGCAGTGGCTCGTCTTTGAGCAAGAGCGAAAAGATCCCAATTTTCGGACACAGATCGCCGACAACAACATGTACAATCAGTACACGCGCGATTTTTTGGATGACAATCCAGATCTAAGTCCCAAACAAGTCAGAATCTGCTGGAATCAGAAGCGACGCCTACCGATGACAGATGGATTTGTGCGTTATGAAAAGGAGGATTTGCAGTTTTTGAAAGGCTAAGTATTATACTTTCTTCGTCCCATTTCTCCCCAAATCAGCAATAGAATAAACCCAAACAACGCGCCGCCCAAGTGTGCAAAGTGCGCAATCGGTGAGTTAAAACCACCAAAACCGACAAACAAGTCAATGGCGACAATACCAGGCACAAAGTATTTGGCTTTGATTGGGAAAGGCAAGAAAAGTAACATGAGTTTGGTTTCAGGAAATTTGACAGCAAAAGCGACCAACAGTCCATAAATGGCACCAGATGCACCTACTGCCGGTACCGGATCTATAATGCCTACCATCGCCATCGTCAAGTGCAATATCGCTGAGCCTGCCGCGCTTACCAGATAGTAAGTCAAAAACTTTTTGGGTCCCCACATCAATTCCAATGCATTCCCGAAAATGACCAAGGCAAACATATTGAACAAGATATGCGTCAGTCCACTATGCGTAAAAAAGTGAGAGACCAGCTGAAAGGGCTGAAAGTAAGGTGAAGTCGGATAATGCAACGCAAATCGCATCATCAAATCGGTATTGATAAAAGCAGTAAAGACGAAAACGATCACATTCAGGATCAATAAACTCTTTACAACATCAGTCATTCTTAGCATACGATACTTATTTTATGGGTCACGCTTCCTTGAATCGCTTGCTCAACTCGTCCAACTCATAACTCAGGAAGCACTTCCGACCACTTGGACTTTTTAAAGGCATTTGGCAAGCAAAAAGTTGATCGATGAGCATTTTCATTTCCGGCACACTCAGTTTTTGACCGCGTTTGATACCTGCACTCACTGCCATAGAGCGCGCCAGTCGATCATGAAATTCTAGTTTCAGTTCATGATCGTCTTGTAACTGCGCCAGCAATTGTTCGATGACTTCTTGCTCACTCACACCGGACTTGAGTTCAGAAGGCACACCATGTATCACAAAACTATCGCCCCCAAAATGTTCGATGTCAAACCCCAGCAACGCCAACTCTTCCCTGACTTCTTGCAATAGAGTAGCCGCAGATGGATTGAGGTGTATGGTTTGTGGAAATAGCTTTTTCTGAGTAGCAGCCTGTCCTTCTTCTAGCAAAGTGACATAGCGTTCATACAAAATGCGTTCGTGCGCTGCTTGCTGATCGATGAGCCAAAAGCCAGATTTGATTTGATTCAAAATATACGATCTATGTATTTGATGGGGCTGTTTTTCATCGCGCGAAAAGCTCTTTTGACTGTCATCCAAAGTCGGCGTATCGCTAGATAACTTACTCTGAATCGTGACAGAAGCTGGTGCTTCCTGTTCCACGCCATCCTCATCAGTGACAGCATTGGACTGATACAACATTTCCCAGTTTTCCAGATTGCTACGTTCGCGCTTTGTTTCACTTGTAGCACGCGAGGGAATCGTAAATGCACCCTCAGTATTTGAAAAACCAGTACTGCTAGCGCGTGTCGTCTGCCAAAAAATAGGGTCTTGCTCAAAATCTAAAGTCGGCGTCACGCTATGTTGTCCCAAAGCGTGTCTTGCACTGACTTTCAGGTAGTTATACACCATTTTGTCATCGTCAAACTTGATTTCTTGTTTGGTTGGATGCACATTGATGTCGATACTCGCCGGATCCATTTCTATAAAAATCACATAGAGTGGATGGGTATCTTTGGGCAACAAATCTTCGTACGCACTGACGATAGCATGATTGAGCCAGCCGCTTTTGATGAAGCGACCATTGACGAAGAAAAATTGATCGCCACGCGTTTTTTTCGCAAACTCCGGCTTACCGACGAAGCCTTGCATCCGCACGAGATCGGTTTCCTCACGTAGCGGCACGAGCTTTTTATTGCTGCCTGTTCCCAATACATTCACGATACGCTGCCGCAGATTGCTTTTGGGCAAGTGATAAACCTGAGAACCGTTGTGATGTAGCGAAAAGAATAGGTCAGGATGCGCCAAAGCGACTCGGACAAACTCATCCGTGATGTGACGCATTTCGACCGTATTGCTCTTCAGGAATTTACGACGCGCCGGAACGTTGTAGAACAAATTTTTGACGGCGATGCTGGTGCCGGGCGCGCACTGACAGGCTTCTTGTTTTTTGACCACTGAGCCTTCTACGCAGATGCGTGTACCTAGATCTTGCTGCCGCTGCCGCGTTTTGAGTTCCACCTGAGCGATGGAGGCGATAGATGCCAAAGCTTCTCCACGAAAGCCCATCGTTCGGATGGCGAATAGATCTTCTGCTTGTCTGATCTTGGAAGTGGCATGACGTTCAAAACTCATGCGTGCGTCCGTTTCAGACATTCCACAGCCATCATCTACGACTTGGATTAGGCTTTTGCCTGCCTCTTTGACGATCAATTGTATGTGTGTACTTCCTGCGTCTACTGCATTTTCCAGTAACTCTTTGACGACGGATGCAGGTCGCTGTATGACCTCTCCGGCAGCAATCTGATTCGCAATCGCATCGGGAAGTAGCTGAATAACATCAGCCATAGATTTTTTCTCTTTTGTGGTTGAAGCATTGCGTGCATCTCTATTTCGTTTGCCCTTTGTAATGCTTCAATTAATAGGCAACTGAAAGACAACAAGATAAACAATTTATAAGAGCAGCTAGTTTTGTCCAGCTTCTTTTCCATATCGACGCCGCTGAAAAAGTCAGTCAATCAAAGAACAGATGGAAACAAGCGGATTATCCTTTTCTCTTTTTTACGATCTCCAAACTCCTTTTGATTACCTTTGTTGAATATAAAAATAGATAGAAAAAGGAATCAAATGCAAGCCACTCAGCCTTACCAACTCAAACACCAAGTCCGACTCGTCACCGCAGGGTCGCTCTTCGATGGACACGATGCAGCCATCAATATCATGCGCCGTATTTTACAATCTACAGGCGCAGAAATTATCCATCTGGGACACAACCGTTCCGTAGAGGAAATCGTCAATACCGCGATTCAAGAAGATGTTCAAGGCATCGCGATCACCTCTTATCAAGGTGGACACAATGAGTATTTCAAGTATATGTACGACTTGCTACAAGAGCGTGGCGCGGGTCACATCAAAATATTCGGTGGCGGTGGCGGTACAATTTTGCCGAGTGAAATTGAGATACTGGAGAACTACGGTATCACCAAAATTTATTCGCCAGACGATGGTAGAACAATGGGTTTACAGGGCATGATAAATGATGTATTACAGCAATGTGATTTTCCAATAGGTGACCAACTGAATGGCGAAGTCAAACACCTTTCTAGAGACAACAAAAATGCAATTGCACGTCTCATTTCAGCCGTAGAAAATGATCCCGAAGCTGGCAAAACAATAGTCGCTGAACTCGCACCAAAAATCAGAAGCCATATTCCAGTGCTCGGTATAACGGGTACTGGTGGTTCAGGAAAATCCAGTCTAGTTGATGAAATCATCCGCCGCTATTTGCAGCACTTTCCAGAAAAGACAATTGCAATCATTTCTGTCGATCCTTCTAAACGCAAAACTGGTGGCGCACTCCTCGGCGACCGTATCCGCATGAATGCCATCAACAATGACCGTGTTTATATGCGTTCACTTGCCACTCGCCAATCTAATCTGTCAGTCTCCAAACACATCAGCAGTGCGGTTGATATTTTAAAAGCTGCGGCTTACGATTTTATCATCTTGGAGACTTCTGGCATTGGGCAATCAGATACTCAGATCGTCGATCACGCAGATGTAAGTCTCTATGTGATGACACCAGAATATGGCGCAGCGACGCAGTTGGAGAAGATTGATATGCTGGACTTTGCTGATTTGGTGGCATTGAATAAATTTGATAAACGAGGGGCGTTGGATGCCTTACGAGATGTCAAAAAGCAATATCAGCGCAATCACAATCTTTGGGCAGATCTGATTGAAGAGATGCCTGTTTTTGGGACGATTGCTTCTCAGTTCAATGATGTTGGGACGAATCAATTATTTGGGGCACTGATGCAAAAAGTGGTCGAAAAGACGGAGAATCAGGAATTTCAAATAGAAGCGAATACACAAAAAGGCGAAAGCGAAAAAATTTATATCATCCCGCCAAAGCGAGTGCGTTACCTTTCTGAAATAGCTGACAACAACCGCCGCTACGATCAAGAAGCGCAACAGCAAGCAGAGGTTGCTACACAGTTATTTGCCCTCCAAAAAACACAAGAAACGCTTACCGATTCAGAAAAAATCGTCGCCACACTTCAAGAAAAATACGAAGCGATCCGACAAGAACTGAGTCGAGAAAATAAGGAACTGCTGGACGAGTGGGAAGATTTGAAACACGCCTATGCTGCCGACGAATTTGTCTATCAAGTGCGTGGCAGAGACATTCGCGTTCCGACGTTTACGACTTCTTTATCTCACTCGCGGATTCCAAGAGTAGCATTGCCGAAGTTTGAAAATTGGGGAGATATTCTGCAATGGTTGAAGCAGGAAAATGTACCTGGTCGTTTTCCGTTCACGGCAGGTGTGTTCCCATTCAAACGACAAGGCGAAGACCCGACGCGCATGTTTGCTGGCGAAGGCGGACCGGAACGTACCAATCGACGCTTTCATTATCTCTCTTTAGGCATGCCCGCCAATCGGCTTTCGACAGCTTTTGATTCCGTGACTTTATACGGTGAAGATCCAGATTATCGACCAGATATTTATGGCAAAGTTGGCAATTCGGGTGTCAATGTTAGCTCATTGAATGATGCCAAAAAGCTATATTCAGGTTTTGATCTCTGCGACCGCAAAACATCGGTTTCCATGACCATCAATGGACCTGCGGCGACCGTTTGCGCTTTCTTTATGAATGCTGCCATCGATCAACAATGCGAGTTGTATATCAAGGAAAATAGCTTGGAACATTTGGTTGAGAAAGCCTTGAAAAAGCAGTACGATAATAGAGGTTTCGAGCGTCCGATTTATCATGGTGAAATTCCAGAAGGAAATGATGGTTTGGGGTTAATGCTGCTAGGTTTAACAGGCGATCAGGTTTTGAAAGCTGATGTTTACAATGAATTGAAAATCAAAGCCTTAAATCAAGTGCGCGGCACAGTACAAGCGGATATATTAAAAGAAGACCAAGCACAAAATACCTGTATCTTTTCGACCGATTTCTCCTTAAAATTGATGGGTGATGTACAGGAATACTTCACCGAAAACAAAGTCAAAAACTTTTATTCCGTTTCTATTTCAGGCTATCATATTGCAGAAGCTGGCGCGAACCCGATTACACAGCTAGCCTTTACATTAGCCAATGGATTTACCTTCGTCGAATACTACTTGTCTCGCGGCATGAACATCGATAATTTTGCGCCGAATTTGTCCTTCTTTTTCTCCAATGGCGTCGATCCAGAATATGCGGTCATCGGGCGAGTAGCGAGACGGATTTGGGCGAAAGCGATGAAGTATAAATACAATGCTAATGAGCGTTCGCAAAAACTAAAATACCATATTCAAACTTCTGGTCGTTCCCTACACGCACAAGAAATCGACTTCAACGACATCCGTACGACCTTGCAAGCCTTGTATGCAATCTACGATAATTGCAACTCTCTCCACACCAATGCCTATGACGAAGCCATTACCACACCGACAGAAGAAAGTGTACGTCGTGCTGTCGCCATTCAGATGATTATTAATCACGAATTGGGGCTTGCCAAAAATGAAAATCCACTGCAAGGCGCATTCATCATTGAAGAATTGACAGATTTGGTAGAAGAAGCGGTCTTGACGGAGTTTGATCGCTTGACCGAACGTGGCGGTGTCCTCGGCGCGATGGAAACGATGTATCAGCGTGGCAAAATTCAGGAGGAAAGTATGCACTACGAGCATCTGAAACATTCCGGTGATTACAAAATCATCGGTGTCAATACTTTTTTGTCTAAAGAAGGTTCGCCAACCGTGATTCCAGGCGAAGTGATTCGGGCGACAGAAGAAGAAAAGCTACGACAGATTGAAAATTTAGAGCACATTCATGCGGCACATACAGATCGCGCTACTCAAGCTTTGCAGCATTTGCAACAAGTCGCGACTGACAACGGCAATATATTTGCAGCTTTGATGGAAGCGGTGAAGGTGTGTTCTTTGGGACAGATTACGCATGCGTTGTATGAGGTTGGGGGACAGTATCGGCGGAATATGTAAGCATGTCACCCATTGAATGCTATATTCTAGTGCTTGACCAATGCTGAAATGACGAGTTAGATTCGAAGGTCAGTGAGAGGCTGAACGAGGCAAAAGACGCAGGCATAGCCGTAGCTACGGCGAGGCTTTTTAACGAAGTGCAGTCTTTCAATGACCCGAAGATAGCCGTCAGTTTTAATTTGGGCAAGCACTAGGGTAATTGTTGAAATTAAATGGACTGACAACTTCGAGTTTAGATGTTGATTCAGCGGGTGACTTGAAGTCTGTCAAAGTTACTTATACCAATTTCAATACATAGCAAGTCTCCATGCTAGCCATACACCTCCAACAACTGATGCAAATCCGCCAAGGTATTTGCCTCTTTAGTCGGCTTATCTTTTCGCCATCTCAAAATACGTGGAAAACGCAGTGCCACACCAGACTTATGGCGCGTCGATCTTTGAATCCCTTCAAAGGCGATCTCAAAAACATGAGTCGGTGTCACACCTCGCACTGGCCCAAAACGCTCCGTGGTATTGCGGCGCACCCAGTTGGTGACTTCTCTAAACTCTTTATCAGTGAGACCGGAATAAGCTTTGGTAAATGGAACAAGCACATCTCCGTCCCAAACACCAAATGTGTAGTCCGTGTACAAATTGGCGCGTCTGCCGGTGCCGCGCTGTGCGTAGATCATGACGGCATCTATGGTGAGTGGCTCGACTTTCCATTTCCACCAGTCGCCTCTTTTTCGTCCTGATTTGTAGGGTGAGTTGAGTCGTTTGAGCATGAGTCCTTCGCTGAGGTATTGTCGGGCATTGTCGCGCTCTTCGCCGTAAGCAGCCCAGTTGTCGTGCTCCACGATTTCAGAAAGAAGTAGGATGCCATTGGTATCGTGATTGGCGAGGAGTGCTTCGAGTAGTTGCCGACGCTCTGCCATCGGTCGCTCTCGGATGTCTTCACCTTGCCACTCGATGAGGTCATAGACAATCATGACAACAGGCGCGCTTTCAAGTATTTTTTTGGTGACTTTCTTTCGCCCGATTCGGGTTTGTAATACATTGAAAGAGAGCGGTTTGCCATCTTGAAAAGGGAGGATTTCACCATCGATCACTGTGCCGTCGGGCAGGAGATCTGGTAAATCATGAAATTCAGGAAAACGATCTGTCATTAAGTCTTCGCCCCGCGACCAGACGAACAGTTCGCCACTACGCACAATGATTTGTCCACGTATGCCATCCCATTTTCGCTCTATTTGCCACTCATCGACACCGCCGAGCGTTTCGGGTGCTTCTTCTAAAGCGTATGCTAGATAGAAAGGGTAAGGTTTGGAGATATTATCTTGAATGTTCTCAGAGAGGAGAAGCTCTTCGTAAGTGGTTTCGTCGGGTGTCCAGTTGCCCATCAAGCGGTGCGCGATCACATTGTCTTCGACTGCTAAGTGTTGCGATAGGGCTTTGACGATCAATTTTTGAGAGACGCCAACTCGAAAACCACCAGTGATCAATTTGGTAAAAATGAAGCGTTCTGTTTCTCCCAACTGCTGCCAGGCGGCGATGACTTTCGCTTTCTTTTCTTCTTCCTCCAGCTTTGCCAAACTTTGGACATAGTTGATCCAATGCGTAAAGGAATAATCGCTTTCCGCTTCTGCTTTTGGCAGTAACAAAGACAACGTCTCTGCCAGATCTCCAACGATATAATAGGAATCTTCCAGCAACCAGAGCGGTACACCACTCAACTCGGAGCACCATTCACGAAGCAGGCTGGTCTTCACACTTCGGCGAGGACGACGCTGAGATAGAATCGCAATCGTCCATAGTTTGTCTTGCTCGTCAGCTACTTTGAAATAGTCGACCAGCACCGCGACTTTCGTATTGGTTTTGGTGGTTTGGTCTAATTGTTTGAACAGTTGTGCGAATTGCTTCATAGTGAAGAAACTTCATTCGACTGCTCATGTTCATCGACAGGCTCATTCAGAATATTGCCACAGTATTTACAGAAAGTGGCGTCGTCGTCATGACCTTCTCTAGCGCAGTAGCGACATGCTTGGGTATTTTGCTGGGCAGCTTTCGATTTTTCAATGATTTCGGACGAAACGATACCCGTAGGCACAGCGATAACAGCATATCCCAATACCATGACCACAGCAGACAAAAACTGTCCCAGACTTGTACTCGGGGTGATGTCTCCAAAACCGACTGTAGTGAGCGTCACAATTGCCCAATAAACGCTCGTCGGGATACTCGTAAAAGGCGAGCCTTCGTAACTACCTTCTACCAGATACATGACTGCCCCTATGATGACAACAACGATGACGATGAAGAATAAGAAAATTGAAATCTTGACACGGCTCGCCTGCATCGCGCGTAAGATGACGACACCCTCCGACATAAACTGCCCCAACCGAAAGATCCGAAAGACGCGCAATAAACGCAGGGCACGAATGACCAATAAAGACTGTGTCCCAATAATGAAAAAGCTCAAATAAGTTGGGATGATCGCCAGCAAATCGATGATGCCATAAAAGCTAGTCGCATAACGCATGGGATAGCGTACGCTGTACAATCGGAGGATGTACTCGATAGTAAAAATGATCGTAAATATCCACTCCAGTACATAGAATATCTCGCTATACCTCCACTGAATACTAGAAACACTCTCCAGCATGACCGTAAAAACACTGGCGATAATCAATAACATAATGAATACATCAAATCGCTTGCCCCATTTTGTATCTGCCTCAAAAATGATCTCATGGATTCGATCCCGCAGTCTATTTTGCTCTTGTTTATTCATTGTTTAAGCATATTTATGCCAACTATTCAATACGCATCAAGGTAAAGAGTTCAAACCAAAGATTCATGAATATCAATTCTTTGCTTAGATTTGCAGTCCGAAAATCGACACCTACCTGAATATTAAGTGGTTCTAGCTCATTTTTGAGGGACAACGAATATCGAGACTTTCCTAACCAAATAAGCAAACAAGCAACACAGGATACATGAGGATTTGGACATATACTTTGCTGTATACATTGCTCGCCACTTGGACGATGAGTTGCGTATCACACGAAAGACTGGTCTTGTTCGGGAAAGAAAATGTGTCCCAGAAAGAGTTGGGGCAATTTGGGCGCACCATAGATACTGTTGCTTTGAATGGACGCATTGAGCCGATTTTGAAGCAAAATGAATTGCGTGTCAAACCAGATGACATTCTCTATATTTTCTTGTACAGCAACGATCCAGTGGTCGCAGCACCTTACAATGTCGTACCCGGCGAGCAACAGCGTAATACCGTAGACGCCATCACACAAGGTTATCTGGTAGATGCAGAAGGCTATATCGACTACCCCAATCTAGGGCGTGTCTTTGTCAGTGGACAAACGCGTGCTGAGATCAAAAGTAATCTAGAGGAGCGACTATCTGAGTATGTCGAAAATCCAGTAGTAAAAGTACGTTTTCTCAACTTTCAAGTGTTCGTCATGGGTGAGGTGCGTCGACCCGGTGTCTTACAATTTCAAGATGAAAATGTGACGATTTTGGAAGCTTTGTCGTTTGCCGGGGACTTCACAGAACTTGCCAATAGAGAAAAGGTGATGGTCATTCGAGAGCGAAACGGATCGCGCGAATATGCACAGCTCAATCTACTGACCACAGATGTTTTTGAATCTCCTTTCTTGTATTTGGAGCAAAATGATGTGATCTACGTAGAACCATTGACTGCCAAGACCTCCGCTGTCGTCAGTTCGCCTTTGCGCTATTTGAATATAGTAGGAACAGTCATTGGTACAGTTGTCGGTGCAATTTTGATTGTAGAACGATTGAATGATGGGCCTTAGAAGGATTGATGCGTGAGAGGTGATACGTGAGAGAGAATACTCACTTTTCACCTTTCATCTCTCACCTCTAAAAAGTAAGTATGTCTAGTACAACAAACAAATCAGAAAACATCAGTATCAGTTCTCCAATAGCGAGGACGAGTCTACAGTGGCGTGCGCTGGGCTACCGCTTTTTGCGCAATTGGTATTGGTTTGTGCTGAGTTTACTGAGCGTCGCCTTTTTGACTTGGTTGTTTTTGCGTTCTGCATCTCCTACTTTTTTGGTGAGAGGGACGTTTTTGTTGCGCGAAGAGCAGTACAATTCTTCCTTTTCTCAAGATGTCGGTATTGTGATTGAAACGCATGGCGCACGCTTGCAGCAAATGTTTTTGGATCAGACACAAATGATGAAGTCGCTCAGTGTGATGCGACAAGTAGTAGACACATTGGGTATAGATGTACAGTACTATGTAAGTGGGCGGCTGAAAGATGCAGAACTCTACAAAGACGAAGTGCCTATCCGCGTCAGTAGCTTTACGCCTGCGCGATTACTGTATGGCAAACAAATCAATGTTGTCCCAATAGATGGAAATCGTTTTGGAATTCTACAAGCGGAGGGAGATACTGTTAGACATCGCTACGACATCCCTTTTGACTATAAACAAGTCAAATTACTGGTCGAAAAGACCGGAGATCCGCAACTCTTCAATCAATACAAAGTCTATTTCCGCGATCCGATCAAAGTTGCGCGCAGCTATTCCAGAAAAATCAATTTCACGCCCGTTGCCAACTCATTTGTCATCGCCGCCACACTCGTCGACGAAAAGCATGAGAAAGCCATCGACATCATCGAAACCTTACTGAGCGTATACAATACGACTGTCGTAGAAGACAAAAATAAGGTAGGACAAAATACGCTCGGCTTTATCGAAGAGCGACTGCAAGAGATGGAGGACGAACTCTTTACAGTCGAAAAAGAAGTAGAACAGTACAAACAGCGTGAAGACATACCGCTAGAGCTAGCAACACGAACGCAGTTGTTGCTGTCGGATGTGTCGGAGATCGAAAAACTGGCGTTGGAGTTGCGTCTGGAGATCGAACTGCTCGACAATTTTCAAGAAAGCTTTCAAGAAAACATAGAAGAATTTGACTATCTGCCAGTGTCTAGTGAAGTGAGCAATAGTGCCGTCTCCGATCTCTTTGCCACTTATAACGAACTCATCTTAGAACGCGAACGATTACTTCAAAATGCGAAACGTAGCAACCCACTCGTACAAAACATAGAAGAAGAAATCGCCAATATGCGCGCCAATATCGACAATGGTCTGGCGATCCTCGTTAGCGAAAAACAAAAGCAACTCCAGCAGCAAGAGGCACGTCTTCGTCCTTTTCAGCAACGCATCGTAGAAGTCCCTCGCAATGAGCGCGAGCTTTTTGACATTGAGCGACAAAAACTGGTCAAAGACGAACTCTATCGCTTTTTGCTTCAAACTAGAGAAGAAACTCGACTCAGCATTGCCACGCAAGTCCCGGATACCAAAATGGTGGATGAGCCGATGCTACAAAACTTGGTATTTCCAAAAATCCCACAAGTCGCGCTTTTTGCTTTCATTTTGGCGATGTTTTTTCCGGCAGGTATATTGTTTGTACGAGAAAGCACAGACAATAATCTTTACAACGAAGGCGATATCAGTCGCATGACAGAAACGCCTTTTCTGGGTGTCATCGGGCAATCGCGAAGCAAGAAACCAGTGGTTCTGCGTCGCAGTAGTCGCTCGGCAGTCGCAGAGATGTTCCGGCTGGTGCGCACCAATTTGCAGTTTCTACTCGGTCCTGATACTGATAAAGGGAAAGTCATTCTCATCACATCCGCGAAGAGTGGAGAAGGGAAGACGTTTATTGGCTTGAATTTGGGTTTGAGTTTGGCATTTTCGGGTAAGAAAACGGTCATCGTCGGTGCAGATTTGCGCAAACCAAAGCTAGCGACTTACTTGACTGGAGATAAAGCTGGCGATGGCTTGTCTAATTATTTAGTCGGGCAAAAAGAACTGGACGATCTAGTGCAGCCTTCCGGTCTGGACGACAACTTTTTCTACATCGGTTCAGGTCCTTTACCACCCAATCCAGCGGAGCTATTGATGCAAGATCGTATGAAAGAACTATTGGTGTATCTTCGCACGCATTATGACACGATCATCATTGATATATCGCCGGTAGGTCTGGTGACTGACGCCCTATTGTTACAAGAAGAAGTCGATGCTAGTATTTTTGTGACGCGCTTCAAAGTGACCAAAAAAGGTGCACTTTATATCATAGATGATATCTATCGCAACAATAAACTACCCAATACATCCATCATCTTGAATGGTGTCAAAAGAAGTAAAGCGTATGGCTATGGAGATGGTCGCTACGGTTATGGATACGGCTACGGCTATGGGTATTACGAAGAAGAGAAAGCAGACAAATGGTGGAACAAATTGATCAGAAGAGGGAAGTAGCTGCGCATCGAGTGGAGGATAATTGGGATGACATCATCACGCCCAAGAAACCTGTATTCGATCTAAAGCTCCGCGAGGTTTGGCGGTATCGCGATTTGCTGTACTTAATCGTGAAACGTGATTTTATTGCGCTATACAAGCAGACGATATTAGGACCACTTTGGTTTTTCATACAGCCCCTATTGATGTCGCTAATGTTTACGGTCGTCTTCGGAAATATAGCAGGTATTGCCACTGACGGCATTCCCAAAATGTTGTTTTACCTGTCTGGCTTCACGATTTGGTCCTATTTTGCAGAAGTATTTAAAAAGACGGCAACCACCTTTAAAGATAACCAAAATCTGTTTGGCAAAGTCTATTTTCCGCGCGTCATTGCCCCTATTTCCATTACTTTGACGAATGTGCTGCGCTTCTTCATCCAGCTGAGTTTATTTCTGGGTTTTTACTTCTATTTCTTGACCAAAGGTGTTGATTTACAGCCAAATAGCTATATCGCTTTGACACCGATTCTGATGCTATTATTGGCGATGATGAGTATGGGACTGGGGCTAATGGTGACTTCTTTGACGACCAAATATCGTGATCTGGTTTTCTTGCTACAGTTTGGTGTACAAATGGCGATGTACGCGACGCCAGTCATCATCCCACTATCCGAGTGGCTCGTCAAATTTTCCAGCTACAAATGGATCACGCTCATCAATCCGGTGACGCCTATTATCGAAACTTTTCGCTTCGGATTTATCGGCAAAGGAGCATTTCAGGATACGGATCTACTTTGGCAGTTTATGGGGTACAGCAGCATTTTTTCAGTTGTTGTCTTCTTGTTGGGCATTGCCATATTCAATAGGACGGAGAAGAATTTTATGGATACGGTTTGAGAGCTGTTGGCTATTAGCCTTTAGCTTGTTCAGCATAAAAACTTGGATTCGACAAAATCATCAAAAATTCTATATAAATTTTGCTACTTGACTTCCGCCGAAAAAGTCTAAAAGGGAAGCGATCTCACATCTAGAAGCGAAGCGGTCTAAAATCTCAAAAAAATGAAAAAAGTAATACAAGTCGACAATATATCAAAGATGTATCGCTTGGGTGAAGTGGGGACAGGTACGATTTCGCATGACTTAAATAGGTGGTGGCATCGCGTGCGTGGCAAAGAAGATCCTTACTTGCAGATCGGGCAAGAAAATAGAAGAGAAGAGGGCACTAAGAGTAGTAGCTACGTTTGGGCGTTACAAGATTTGAATTTTGAGGTGCGTTCGGGAGAAGTGTTGGGCATTATTGGGAAGAATGGAGCAGGAAAAAGTACATTGCTCAAGATACTGTCCAAAGTAACCGGACCTACGACCGGACAAATCAAAACCAAAGGTCGAGTGGCATCGCTACTGGAAGTAGGCACCGGCTTTCATCCCGAATTGACAGGACGCGAAAACATCTTCCTAAATGGGACAATCCTAGGGATGACCCGAGCTGAAGTCAAACGAAAACTAGACGAAATCGTCGCCTTTGCCGGAGTTGCCAAATATCTAGATACGCCTGTCAAACGCTACTCTTCTGGTATGAAAGTGCGGCTGGGATTTGCGGTGGCGGCACACTTAGAGCCGGAGATTCTGATCGTAGATGAAGTACTCGCTGTAGGAGATGCAGAATTTCAACAGAAAGCAGTCGGGAAGATGCAAGAAGTGAGCCAAGGCGAAGGCAGAACCGTGCTTTTTGTGAGTCACAATATGGAGTCTGTCAAACGACTATGCAATCGAGGCATCATCATGGAGTATGGTCGCATCATCCACCAGGACGACGATATGAGCAATCTTGTCAATACTTATCTAGGGTTCAACGCAGATACGCGCGTGGAGTGGCAAAACGATGGACAGCAATATCAACACCCCAATTTTCAACCTTGGCGGATATGGCTCAGCGATGCACAAGGCAATACTTTGAACACTCATATCAGCCAATCGACAGACATCTACGTCAATATAGACTGCCATATCAAACAGCTCGACAATCGACTGCTGATTGGTTGTCGGTTATTTACGGTCAATGGTGATCCGCTATTCACGAGTTTTGCGACAGACACTCATCCCGATCAATGGCCTACTTTGCGAGAAGGTAACAATAGTTTGCGGTTTCAATTGCCTAGCCGTTTATTGAATAAAGGAAAATACAAACTCGCATTGGCAGCGCGTATGCACGGCAAAGAGTGGTTCATCATGCCTAGCCGAACAGATGTAGCGATTTTCTTTGAAATCAGTGATTTGGACAACGAAAGTCCTTACTACCTGAAAGCGCGTCCCAATTTGCTAGCACCTGTCCTACATTGGGAACAACAGTAAGCAAAAGCGCTGGGACTGAATATCAAATTCTATCTGCAACTATGAAATCATCTATCGCCAGATACGATGCCATCCGTACACCTGCTTTCGTACTAGAAGAAGACCGGCTGCGCGCCAATCTTGAACTGATCCGCTCTGTGCAAGAAGCAGCAGATGTCCAGATTATCTTGGCACTGAAAGCATTCGCTATGTGGCGCGTCTTTCCGCTAGTAGGTGAGTATCTGAGCAGCGCGACAGCAAGCTCACTGCATGAAGCTCGACTCATTGCTGAGGAAATGGGGAAACGAGCGCATACGTATTGCGTTGCTTACAATCCTGACGATTTTGCAGCTATTTTATCTTACAGCAGTCACCTGACTTTCAATTCTATTCAGCAGTATCATCACTATCAGTCTACTATCGACAGCCATACTGCACCTATCTCTTGTGGCATCCGTGTCAATCCTGAGTACAGTGCTGTCGATACAGATCTGTACAATCCGGCGGCGCGTGGTTCTAGATTGGGAGTGACTGAAACCGCTTTTGATGATGGATTGCCCGAAGGGATAGAAGGACTACATTTTCATACACTTTGCGAATCGAGTTCTTATGAACTGGAGCAGACACTTATCGCTTTTGAAGCAAAATTTGGGAAGTGGCTACCACACCTCAAATGGGTCAATATGGGTGGCGGTCACCTGATGACGCGTGAAGGTTATGATGTGCCTCATTTGATTCAGTTGTTGAAAAACTTCAAAGCACGCTATCCGAATCTCTCCATCATCTTAGAACCTGGTAGCGCGATTGCTTGGCAAACCGGACCTTTGGTGACAACTGTACTGGACATTGTCGAAAATAGAGAGGTACGCACTGTCATCATCGACGCTTCCTTTACTGCTCATATGCCGGACACACTAGAAATGCCGTACCGTCCTGTCATCAGGGGCGCAGCTAGCGAAGTGCAAACCGGACAGCCGACTTATCGGATTGGTGGTGTGAGTTGTCTGGCAGGCGACTATTTAGCGGAGTATAGTTTTGAGTGGGCATTACAAATTGGAGATCGCCTCATTTTTGAGGATATGATGCACTATACGACAGTGAAAACCACTTTTTTCAATGGTGTCCAGCATCCCGATCTTTGCTTGTTGAGAAGTAGTGGAGAACTAGAGGTGGTGAGGCGATTTGGGTATGCGGATTTCAAAGGTAAGTTGGGGTAGAGCTTTACATCTTGCAACTGTCTAAAACTTCCAAGATGTAAAGCGGTATTCAACAAATTACAATTTCCCGGCTCTCTCGTTGATTTTCGTCATATTTTGTTTCGGTGCTTCCAGCGCAAACGTTTCGATCAACCAATTGGGTAAACCGACTGACTCAGATGCCATCTGATAGATGACTTCCGTCTTATTATCGCTCAATTTTGTCAGCCGCCAATAGCCTTGTACCGTTTCGATGCGTACGAAATCTTCTTGCTTGGCGATTTTCTTTGGTTTACCTTCCAACTGTATCAATACCGTCTTACTATCGGGGTAGGTCGTCTCCGACAGCATCACTAGATCGCGATCTTTCATCGGAAAAGGAAAATCGACAATCGTATGTGCGTAGTGCGCATCGGGGCTGATGCGCTCTATGATTTCTAGCGATTTGGTTTTATAGCTCCATTTCGGATAAGACGCATGGTCTTTGATGACAGCGTGTACTTTTTTGAGTGGCTGTGGCATGACTTGTGTTGCCTTAAATTCAAAAAGACCTGTTTTGGTCGTTCGCGTGTAGATGACCAATTGGTCTTTTTCATAAGCCTTTTTCCAACTGCTCTGCGCAAAGCTGCTGAGTGAAAATAGCAAGCAGAATAAGATAGATATTGAAAAGTGCATGGTTGCTTTTTTAGATAAACAAAAAAGATTTGAGCAACTGCTAGGGTGGGAATATTTAAAATTGTGTTCGATTCGGCGTGTATGCACTTATATAAAAAGGAAATACCGATCTTGTTCGTGTGTTTATGATTGGTTTAAAATAAAATTAACGCGAAAAGGAGGAAAGTGGCGAGGCAGAGGGGCAAACAAAAAGGGCACTTTCCAAACCAGAAAGTACCCTGTATATATCTTCAAGATAAACGATAGTTATCAGTGATGTTTAACTTTTCACTGTACGGATGATAGCCGCAGCTACTTTGTAAGGATCAGCAGCCGAGTTCGGACGACGATCTTCTAGCCATCCATTCCAGCCATTCTCGACAGTCGCAATCGGAATACGAATAGACGCACCACGATCAGAGATACCATAGGAGAACTTATCGATAGACTGAGTTTCGTGCAAGCCGGTTAGCCTCAAGTGGTTGTCAGGACCATAGTTGTCGATGCAGTCTTTGATTGCTTCTTTCGTTCCGAATTTGTTACAAATTTCATCGTATATGGCTTTGTCGCCAGCGGTACGTAGTGTGCTATTGGAGAAGTTGGCGTGCATACCAGAACCGTTCCAGTCGCCTTTGATCGGCTTGCAGTGATACTCCACTGCCACACCATAAGGCTCAGAGATGCGCTCTAGCAAATAGCGACCCATCCAGATCTGGTCACCGGCTTCCTTCGCGCCTTTCGCAAACATTTGGAACTCCCACTGTCCGGCAGCTACTTCTGCATTGATTCCTTCAATGTTCAGTCCAGCGTCGATACAAGCATCCAGATGCTCTTCTACGATGTCTCTACCGTACGCACGATTCGCGCCTACGCTGCAGTAGTATGGCCCTTGAGGACCTGGATAGCCTCCTTCCGGGAAACCTAGTGGCAAGTTGGTCGTCGTATCAATCAAGAAATATTCTTGCTCGAAGCCAAACCAGAAATCACCATCATCGTCTATGGTCGCGCGCGCATTGGACTCGTGTGGCGTACCGTCCGCATTGAGGACTTCTGTCATCACTAGATATGCATCTTCACGACCTGGATCAGGACAGATGAAAACCGGCTTCAATAAGCAGTCAGAGAATTGACCTTCTGCTTGCATGGTCGAACTACCATCGAATGACCACATCGGGCACTCTTCTAGTTTGCCTGAAAATTTAGAAGCATCGACGAGCTTCGTTTTACTACGCAATAGTTGCATCGGCTTGTAGCCATCCAACCAAATGTACTCTAATTTTACTTTAGACATGATTGATAATCTGTTTACTATTTAAAAGATTGACGTGCTTCGCTTATTTTGCTTTGTAGTAAAAAAAGCGGATATAGAATCTAAAGTCCGCGAAAATACAAAGACATTTTTTAAGCGTACATTTTTGGCTCAATAAGTTTTGGAGTTATACGACGTGAAAATGCTGTTGCTTAAAAGTTAAAAGGAATAAACCGCTGCCAATAGGAACGATCCCAAAGAATTGGTTGCTTCCAGATCGCCATTCTCAAATGCACCTTCCTCTGATGCGACATCAAAGCGCAATTCAGGAATAAAGGTCAAATCGCCTACGCTGACATTGGCAGATAAAGTGGTCGCGAAAACACTTGCGTTAAAGTCAGGATCGTATGCACCGATGATACCATATCCACCATTACCTTCTCCAAAGTATTCGCCCCTCAGTCCAATAGCAAATGTCTCGGACGTGCTGTACTGAAAATAGCCTGCTACGCCGTAGAAAGAATTGCCGTCTCCATCTACATCTTCGATCGTTGTTCCCTTTACTTCTTCGCCTTGTGCGGTACTGTTGTAAGTCGCATTAATACCTACATAAAAGTCATCCGTCACATCAAATCCAGCTGTCAAATCTACCTGAAACAATGCTCCGGCAGAAGTTTCTCCGTCGAGAGCTGCATCCTCATCTAGTGTACCATCTTGGTCGCCATATAGCAAGTTCAAATAGACACCCTTGTATCCCAATTGCGCACCATAACTATATGTATTCACAGGATTGAATTCTGTCAAATCCGTTGGATTGAATACCCCCAACATCAAACTCGCATCCTCACTCAACGCAAAGTCTGCTTTCAGACCGGTGTGAGAAAATGGGCCCCAAGAGAACATATACGAAGTGGAGTAATTGAAATTGCTCGCTGGAGAAATCACTTCATATCCCAAAAAGGTATTGAAATTACCCAATGTCAAGGTGACTGTCTCGCTTGCATTCCAGTAGACGTATAGCTGATTGACGATATTTTTAGGTGCACCCGAGCCAAAGACTGCATCGACACCACGAGGCCCGAATACCAAATCACCGACCACACCTACTTTATCCGTCTCATACGTCCCCACCAAATTGAACATTCCTAGCCCAAATCCTGTCCGATTTGCAAAAGCCGTATTCGGTACAGGCGCACTGACAGCAGGATTATTTTTGGCGGTCAAATTCGAGCGAAAGTAGACATCCGCAGACCCAGAAAAACTCAATTTGCTGCTTTCTTCTTGCGCTTGTACTTGTTGTGTAAATGCCAATTGTACCAAAACAATGGCGAAAATTGTCGTTAAAATTTTCATGTCTGAGTTGTTTAGTGTTGCTGCGTATCCAAGCTTTTAGCCGTGAGCTACTAGCTGTTAGCTATTCAGTGGTCAACTAGACTTTAGCTGTAGTAGCAAAATAGCTCTTCGACTTGTTTCTGGCTTGTTGTGCAGCGCCTGTTGTGAATGAAAAATTGAATTAAAAAATCCTGAACCTGCACTGACCTTTGTCGAATTCGGTTCAAACAACTGCATCAGAAAATCTTAACTATTGAGTTAGATGAATTAAATCCATAACTTTGTTAAGCGTATCAGTTTTTCTGATGCCGATTAGGACGACTCTCGCTTTCGTAGTTGCCGCTAGGAACGAGGGTCGTTTTTATTTACTCCATTGTATAAAAGTGTGGAGGCGTCCACTTACAAAAAGTTTTGCCACCACACCATTCACAACGAAGCACGTCCGTAGGTACGGACAAACTATAAGTCTATATGAGTTCAATAGAAAATTTATCTTTTTAGTATTCTTGATTTTGTGCCACTCTTGCTTTACAAGTAGGCTTTGATTGACACAAAATTGAGAGCAGATAAATTTGCCTATTTCACATAGTCTGAGTTCGATAGAAAGTCTATTTGTTGGTATTCAGATTTAGGTTCACCTTATCCGAATCGTAGAAAGCTAGGAGATTTTTAAGGTGTGAAGAAAGATGCGTTTCTCTCGAAGCTCTCTTTCTTCTCGAAGCTCTCCTACTATGCATACGCATTCATACCGTGCTCTCCGACATCCAGTCCTTCCTCTTCTTCCTCTTCGCTCACACGTAATCCAATTGTTGACTTGATGGCAAAACCGACAATGAAAGAGAAAACGGCGGTGAAAGCAATCACAGATAAAGTCCCGATCAATTGTGTGCCAAAGCTAAAGTCGCCTTGACCGAAGATACCGACCGCTAGCGTGCCCCAGATACCACATACCAAATGGACAGAAGTCGCACCCACCGGATCGTCGATTTTTATCTTATCGAACATGACGACGGATAGTGGAATAATCGCTCCAGCAATCAGACCGACCAAAATCGCACTCGGTACAGGGATGACATCAGCACCTGCTGTGATACCGACTAAACCACCTAGCATACCATTGAGAACCATAGATAAATCCAATGCTTTGTATACCGTAGAAGACACGATGAAAGCACCAATCGCACCAGCTGCCGCTGCTAGAGAAGTTGTCGTGAAGACCAAAGAAACCAAGTCAGGATCAGCCGATAGGACAGAACCGCCATTGAAACCATACCAACCAAACCACAGCAAGAAAACACCAATCGCCGCTAGTGGCATACTGTGACCCGGAATAGGTTTGATCGCGCCAGTCGATGTATATTTATCCTTACGTGGTCCGAGTAAAAACGCCATCACTAGAGCCGCTGCACCACCGCAAGCGTGTACCAGGGTAGAACCTGCGAAATCGTAGAAGCCCATTTGGTCTAGCCATCCACCGCCCCACTTCCACATTCCTGTGATCGGGTAGCTCAGGGCAACTAATAAGGTGGCAAACAATAAGAACGACCCAATTTTGATACGCTCTGCTACTGCACCGGAGACAATCGTTGCTGCTGTCGCTGCAAACATTGCTTGGAAGATAAAGTCTGTCCAGTAGGTATAAGCGCCGTCTGTGTAAGCTACTGTCTGACCCTCTGCGCCCGGATCGGCGAATAAAGTAGGCAGTGTAAAGAATCCATTGCCTGTGTCACCAGGATACATGATTCCCCACCCAATTACGTAGTAACTAAGTAGTCCAATGGAAATAATCATGGCATTCTTGAATAAGATATTGACGACATTTTTTTGTCGTACAAATCCAGATTCTACTGCTGAGAAGCCCAAGTGCATAATAAAAACCATGGCTGTAGCGACCAACATCCAAGTATTGTTGGCAGTAAAAAGTCCATTTTGGGCAGTGTCGACAGCCGCCATCAGCTCGTCGAGTTGTTCTTGTGTAATGTTAACTGCTTCGCTCATCGAATAATTAAAGTTTTAGGAATGAAGAAATGATAGAGTATCGAAATTGGGTGCAGCTAGTTTGTCGTCAGGTAAGGCGAAAAGCGCAGTCCTAGCAGAGCTAAAGCGAGCATTTTTAACGTAGTCATGACGGCAAAATAGCAAGCCCAAATCGAAAGGTCGTTGTTTTTTCATTCCTCTAGTTTGACAAATAGCAGGCTAGATCGAAGCCAAAGCATCAGGTACAACTGAAGTGACTTCAAGCCAAATGAATGAACCAGCTTGACCGATCATTGCTGACCGCTCAAGACTATTAAATAGGTGTAATAAAAGTTAAATCGTTTGAAAGGCACGTCTCAAAATGCGTACAGCAAAAGGCTACTTGCGGTGATGTAGCACTGACGCTTCCCGAATGATCGGGTTTGGACTGGTTAAGGCAGATAGGTTTGTGCTTTCGTTGTAAATGTTTGTATCGGATGTTTCTAACGAAAATTGGCGTATTTTTGAAGTAAATACGTATAATTTGTTAGTATTTGTGATGCCAAATTTAGCGCATTTTAGTAGTTCTGCAAATTTGAGCGTGTTGTGACAAGTAGAAATAAAATCGATTCTTAGGTTTTAAATCTACGATTCAGAATAAAATTTCTAAAATAAAGAAATCAATAAAATCATTTTAAGTAAAAATAAATTGATCGTTAGATATTTATGCATCCAAGAAATTACAAATTTTTTAAAAATCTTTTAAATTTTTTGAGCACTTCGTTTCAAAACTACGTAGTTTTCCGAGTAGTTACTATTGTTTTGGTCATTCAATTAGTAAGTATAATTGAGATAAAAGCACAAGTAGATACGCTCGATGTGATGCCTGATGATGGTCAGTTGCTATTGGAAGACTTATTTCAGAATGTGGGCGATGAGTCGGGAAACCTGGATTTCAATACGATATATGAGAATCTTTCCTACTACGCAGCACATCCCATTCCACTCAATCGGGCTACGCGTACCGATTTGCAGAATCTCCAATTGCTCTCAGACATCCAAATCAACAATCTACTCAAACATAGAGAGCAGACTGGCGACTTACTTGCCTTGTATGAACTGCAAGCCATAGCCGGATTCGACGCTGCCATCATTCAGCAAATACTGCCTTATGTGACACTCAAGAGCGATGTGGACGACTACCGCATCCCCATCAATGAGATGCTAGCGCGAGGACAAAATCGCTTGTATTTGCGCTTGCAACGACAACTCCAACTACCGCAAGGTTTTAGTGAAGAGTTGCCGCCCAACCGTCGTTTCGTAGGCGATCCCAATCGCCTCTATGTGCGCTACAAACATAACTACGAAAACCGTTTTCAATATGGCGTGACCATGGAAAAAGATGCCGGAGAAGCTTTTGGGCGTGAAAATTATGGATTTGATTTTTACTCGGTTCATGCTTACTTAAAGAACTATAATAAAGTCGTCCGGGCAGTAGCTATCGGTGACTTTGCGGCTACCTTCGGGCAAGGATTGATTTTGAATAGTGGATTTGGGTATGGCAAAACCAATCTGGTCATGGACATCAAAAAGACTGGAAATGCACTGCGACCATATAGTGGAGTCAGCGAAATTGGTTTCTTACGTGGTGCAGGAGCGACTTTACAGTTACTGCCCAACCTCCAAACTACCTTCTTCGCTTCTTTACAATGCACGGATGGCAATCTCATCACTCAAGATACGCTTGACGGACTACAAGATGAAATCGGTGGATTCAGCTCCCTACTCAACACTGGCTTTCATAGGACACTCAACGAAATCGCCAAGCGTAATACCGTCCAGCAACTCAACGCCGGAGCTAGCATCCGTTATGAAGAAGACAATTGGCATATCGCGCTTAATGGTGTCTACGACCGATTCAGTCAGTCTTTGCAACCACGCGAAACGTCTTACAATCGCTTTTTCTTTCGCGGCGACCGTTTCTATAACCTCAGTGCAGACTATGCCTATATCTACAAAAACGTCAACTTTTTTGGAGAGACAGCACGCGACGCCAATGGTGCCTGGGCGACCCTCAATGCAGCTTTGATTGCTCTGGATCGAAAGGTTGATTTGGCGGTGCTATATCGACACTATCAGAAAGACTATAACGCGCTGCAAGCCAATGGATTCGGCGAAAGCGTCCGCGTCAACAATGAAGAAGGCATTTATCTGGGTATGATCGTCCGTCCGAGCTTCCGATGGGAGTGGAGCGGTTATTTTGATGTATATCGGCATCCTTGGTTGCGTTTTCGTAGCGACTCACCTTCTCATGGCTACGACTGGCGGATGCGACTACGTTATTACAAAAAACGCGATTGGGAAATCTATCTACAAGCACGACAAGAGGTTAAATTACAAAATCTACCCAATAATACATCCAAAGTCGATGAACTGACACCGATCAATCTCATCCAAGCGCGTCTGCATTTTGCCAAACAACTGCAAAATGGACTGGAACTTCGTACTAGATTTGACTGGGGAACGCATCAAATAGAAGGGCAAGAAGAAAGCACTGATGGGTACGCCATATTGCAAGATGTCATTTTCAAGCCGCGCAATCTGCCATTCTCCTTCACGACACGCTACGTACTTTTCGACACAGATGGCTTTGCGACGCGTTTCTATCATTTTGAAAACAACTTGACCTATACTTTTGCCATTCCAGCTTACTACAATCGAGGGAGTCGATTTTACTTCAACATTCGCTATCGGGGTATCCGAAATCTGGTGCTCGAAGCGCGCTATGAACAAACATTTTGGAATGACCGAGATCAATTTAGCACTGGTTTGAATGCAGTAGAAGGACAATTGCGCTCAGCCATAGGTGCACAAGTGATTTATCGGTTTTGATTGTAGGAATCACTCCTATTGGCAAACGAATTTGTGCGCCAAACAATCAATTTGAGTATTGTCTCTGTCCGAAAATCTGCCTATTTTAGACAGGTAAGTGTAGCCGAGTGGACGAGTCTTGAGCAAGCGAATTGTCCTTACATGGAGGTACTAATGTCATTACTCACCATGCGCCATCTGCTCCAAATACTTATGTACTGCCGCAAAATCCATTCTTCCCAAACCAGCTGCCGTCGCCGCCCCAAATACTTCCTTCGCGACGTTTGCTAGATACAAAGGCTGTCTATTTTCGTAAGCGGAGAGTGTTGCCAGATGCAGGTCTTTGTGCATCAACTCCAGCGGAAACTGTACCTCGTAGTCGTCGTTTTGAATCATTGGGGCTTTGGCTTTTGTAAAAGGTGCGCTGACCACCAAATTGGGCAATGTATCGAGCAAAAAGTCTTTGTCCAGTCCCATTTTCTCACCCAATAAAACCGTCTCCGAAAACATCAGCATCGACTGTGCCAGCAGCGCATTGACGAGCATCTTGAAGGATGAGCCTTTTCCGGTCGCTCCGATGTGCAATATTTTTTGCCCCATCGCTTCCATTAATGGACGCGCTGCTGCTAGTTCCGCAGGCTCACCGCCGACAAAGAAAGTCAACTGGGCGTTTTCAGCATGAGGTTTTGTACCTGCTACGGGCGCATCTAGAAAGCGAACTTTATGCTGCTGCGCTACCTTCGCCGATGCTAAAGAAAAGGAAGGATTGACGGTAGAAGAATCCATCCAAAGTGCGCCTTTTTTGACATGAGTAATGCCTTCTTCTAGCATGACGCTACGCACTGCTTCTGGATGAGCAAGCATAGTGATGATGACATCTGCCGTTGATACGGCTTCTGGAATTGAGTTGGCTTTTTTCGCGCCTTTTGCTGCTAATACTTCGGCTGCTGCTGCCGAGCGATTGTAAACGGTAAGATCGACGTCACGCTTGAGTAAGTTAGCTGCCATTCGGCTTCCCATGATGCCGAGTCCGATGAATGTTACTTTCATTGTTTTTTCAACAAAAGTAAGGTAAGCTGATGCGGTAAAATGTTGCTATTCGATCAAAGCATCAATTTTCGATCAAAAATTCTAGTAAAGAGACAGTAGAATAAATTGGGTTACAATGTCATTATCGTTAATTGTGACGTGGAAAAGTGTACTTCGGATCATGCCATTGACACAACTCTACCTGAACTTTGTTACATTCACTTCAAAATCTAATTATGCATCGACCCATTTATCTTATCGCTCTTTTTCTATGTTGTTTTCTCAAAAGTGAAGCTCAAACGACAAATGATCAGCTTTCTACCCAGTTCGCCAATTCCCAACTCTTCAACCAAATTTTTACAGGCTTTGCCCTCTACGATCCAGCCGAAGAAAGCTTTATTTACCAAAGAGAAGCCGATAAATACTATACGCCAGCTTCCAATATCAAAATTTTGACACTTTACAGCAGCTTGGTTGCTTTGGGCGATTCCATTCCTGCTTTTTACTATCAAAAGACGGATTCCAGTTTTACGTTTTGGGGATCGGGCAGTCCAGCTTTGCTATATGATCGTTTGCCTGTGGATAGCAGCGTACTGCAATTTTTGAGATCGCAAAATTCACCTTTACAATATGCTACTTTGCCTTTCCCGACACCTCGGTTTGGACCTGGTTGGTCGTGGGACGATTATATCTATGCGTACCAAACAGAGCGTAGCTCATTCCCCATCTATGGCAATGCGGTTCTTTTTAGACATGAGAAGAAGACGATGAATTTTGAAGCCATTCCCAGTTATTTTCAAAATAAAGTCCAACTCGATCCTACCTTAGACAATCATCGCGTGCGCTTCGTCAGAGCCATAGAACGCAACGCATTTACTTGCAATGCGCGTGCGCTAGCAGACGATGACTATGAGCGGTATGTTCCTTTTCGCTTTTCGGAAGATTTACTTTTACAATTGTTATCAGATACTATCAATCGTCCTGTGACGATCATGGAAAATGATATGCAAGTCACTGATATTCAGGCATTTTATAGTGCGACGCCTGCGGATAGCATTTATCAATTGATGATGCAGGAAAGCGACAATTTCATAGCCGAACAATTGCTACTGACTGTTTCTGGCAAGTTATTGGGGGTGCAAGATGACAAGATGGCAATCGACTATTTGAAAGATAATTACGTGGACGACTTGCCCGATGAACCGCGATGGGTAGATGGTTCGGGTCTATCGCGTTACAATTTGATGACGCCTAGAAGTATTGTCAAATTGCTTGAAAAAATCTATCGCTTGCTGCCCGAAGAGCGATTACTGAACATTTTCCCTACCGGAGGCGTATCAGGAACGATTGAAAAATGGTATGCAGCAGAAGAAGGCGAGTCGCCTTATGTATTTGCCAAAACAGGAACGCTGAGTAACAAGCATTGTCTGAGTGGATACCTCAAAACCAAGAATGGTAAAATTTTGATCTTTAGCTTTATGAATAATAATTATATTGGCAGCTCAACTTCTGTAAAGCGTGAAATGGAGAAGGTGCTAATTTGGATTAGAAATAACTATTAGACTTGTTATGTCGTAGCTAATTAGGGCGAAGCGAAGCAAATTTTATTTTGGACAAGGCAAAATTTTTCGGCATAGCCTAGCTACGACTAAAAATTTTAACGCAGAACAGAATAAAATTTGTCCGATGTAGTCAATCAAGATGCGGCATAACAAGTCTATTA
>JBCDHX010000049.1:0-36847 GCA_038749535.1 Bacteroidota bacterium | reverse complement strand
TTTCTAGACCTTTTGATTCGTTTTGGGGCAATGCCAAAATGAATAGCCCGTCGGCTTTGCCTGTCCCGACTCTCGGGGAGACAAATACCATGCTCATGTCGCTGAAAA
Organism: Bacteroidota bacterium; assembly: GCA_038749535.1. GTDB lineage: Bacteria > Bacteroidota > Bacteroidia > Chitinophagales > Saprospiraceae > JAAUTG01. The sequence goes on along the minus strand of JBCDHX010000049.1, from coordinate 36,739 downwards.
ATTGAATCATTTGATAAATCAAAGAGCAAAAAGGAATTTGATGCGTTTGACCTAGTTGGGGATCTGTGATTTGAGCGAACGATACAAAATTTTATTTTGATCAAAGCCTGCCCCGTGAAGCGGAGGTGCGAAGAGCGATTATAGCCGTAGCTACATGAGCGATAAGCAACGCAGAGCAACGCTTGCCCCGAATTTCGGGGATAAAATTTTGCGAGTGTAGCCGAATTTTCAATTCCGCAACAAGCTCCAAGTGATAGGAAATCCGATATGTATTTGCTTTGAATAGGTGTCGGATATTTTATTTTATCTCAATCAGTCGCATTGCCCGTCTGATGCGGAGACGATACTCAAGTTGTCTGTTTTGTTCAGAAGTTCATTTGTCAATACACATAGCTACGAATCACTCGTTTTCTTCCGCCCACGTCGAGTCACTGGCTCTTTCCCAGTTTCTACCGCTTTTCTAATCTTCCCCATCGCCCAGTTCCATTTCTTGTAGACCGCTTGCGGTTCGGGATAGTCAATGGTTGATCTTACCTTTTCATCCAGCATCCAAGGAGCTTGCACACGAGCGTCTGCTATGGCAGCTAATTCCGGTAAATATGCTTTTACGTACTCACCTTTTTTATCGTATTTGATGCCTTGCCAGACGGGATTGGTGTACCATATTTCGAGGGCTTGAGTGTTCCAATTGAGCCAATTGCTACAGACGTCGTAATCCAGCAAATGAGCCTCAAACCAAGCTGCGCCCCACCGCCAATCAACTTGATAGTCCCGACTCAGAAAAGAAGCACAATTGACGCGTCCACGGTTGGACATGAAGCCAGTCTGTATCAATTGACGCATGTGTGCATCAACAAAAGGGACGCCAGTGTTACCATATTGCCAACGCTCGAATAAGTCGTAATTTTCGTTGAAAGTCTCTGGACTTCGGTCATAAATGCCAGCTAGCTGAAACATTTTATTTTGATATCTCAATCCCAAAAACTGGAAGTAGTCCCGCCATAGAATTTCAAAAATCAACCAGTACGTACTGATGTTCTTTTTGATGTCTTGCTCATACTTTTTGACGGTAAAATAAACCATACGAGGCGAGAGACAACCCGTTGATAAATAGGCAGATAGCTGCGAACTATAATCTTTACCGAGCGAGCGATTGCGGGTATATTTATATGTTTGAAGGAGGTCAGCTTCGAAGGTATAATACTGAAGTCGTTTCAACGCTTCAGTTTCGCCACCCACCATCATCAAGCCATCTATTTGTTGTTGTTCTTCTTCATATCCCAATTCTGCAAGCGTCGGTAATATTCCCCAATCATGTAGTTCGACGACAGGCACTTGATTTGGCTCATTAAACAGATCGCGGACTTTGCTTTGACTGGTCAGTGGCTTGCGAAAGGCTTTGAATTGTCTGGGAATTTTCTCTATTGCCATTGGTAGATCATCCAAATGATACAACGTCCGTCCCCAAGTCGTGTACAACTCAATAGTACTATCTTCGATGGCTGCTGCCACATCTTGCTCCTCCATCAGTTCCTCAGCAGCGATCTCTTTTTGAGCATAGATCGCACTGGCATTTACTTTCTTCGCTAATGCTGGTAGCACCTCTCCTGCCCTACCTTGAGCTACGTATAAATTGCCACCTTTTGCCTGTAGACTTTGTCTTAGATTAGTCAGACTTTGCATCAAAAAAACAGCTCTTTTGGCGTCTGTTTTTCTAAAATTCAATTTGTCTAGAATGGTATAATGTCGCGGATCAAAGCAATACACAGGCAACACACGATCATGATTTTCTAAAGCTCGATGCAACACTTCATTATCGTGCAGCCGAAGATCATAGCGAAACCAAACGATGGCAGTATCACTCATGAAGTCGTCTTTTTTGTCTTGGATTTGGTGGTAGTTGCTTTCTTTTTCCGCTTTGCTGGACTTTTTCTAGAGCCGTGCTTTTCGTAGACTTTAGAGGCGAGCTCCTTAGTTTCCGGCAGTTTTCGTATCGTCCAGAGTCGATTGCGCATCTCTTTAGAAGTCACTTTCCAATCGACTAAAGGTGCAGGATAGCCATTTAGTGGTTCGTCGACATGAGCGATAATTTCTTTGGCAGTGTACTGACGCAATTCTGGTATCCATTGACGGATAAAAGTGGTCTGTGGATCTTGGTCGATAATCTGTTTGGTTGGGCTATAAATGCGAATGGTATTGATGCCGACGACACTGGCTTGCATTTGTAATTGGCTGATGTGGATGCCGGGTTCATAGTCGGTATAGAGTTTTGCCATTGGGTAGTTGATCGACTTCCAATGCAGATGCAAAGAATGGCAGGCAAAGGAAGTGAGCATGGCGCGCATTCTGAAATTAACGAAACCAGTCGCTCGCATACAACGAATACAGGCGTCGACCATCGGATAGCCTGTCATCCCAGTTGTCCATGCCTCCAAAAATGCTGGATCGTCTTCATATTCTAGATTTTCGTAAGCCGGATTGAGGGCTTCATATTCCATCTGCGGCTCGGTTTCTAGTCGCTGTATAAAATGATCTCTCCAATGCAGTCTGGATAAAAAGGAAGTCAGTGAAGAGCGCCATTTTCCACTGTAAGGTGCTGCTTCTTCGGCAAGTTCGTCTTTTCGGGCTTTAGTCGCTTGGTAGATCGCGCGTCCGGTCATAGTGCCCCAAGCTAAGTGAACCGATAAACGAGAACCAGCCGTAAATGCTGTCAAAGGCGAACTGATGCCTCCTCGATAGGACAAACTTCTTCGGTATAAAAAATCACTGAGCGTCGCTTCGGCTGCCGATTCGCTGACGGATTGGACATACTGTTGTTGCTCACGGGTCAAAGTATAGCCACAGTCTTCGACAGTCAAATGCTTATCTTCAGGCAGTGCTATAGACTTCCAAACTTTGGGGATCGATATTTTTTGTAGATCAGGAGCAGGCAGCAATTCAGCAAAGGTAAAAGCCGACCATAGTTTATGCCTTTTGTTGCGGTCTTTCAGTGCTCGGAATACGCCCGTTTGTCGCTCTTCGATGAATGCAACGCCCTTTTGCTTACACCAATTCCGGACAGCGTTGTCTCGATGATAAGTTCTATTCGTCCCAACTTCTTCGTGGGCATAAACGGCTTGAAATGATGACTGCTCATATAGCCGATCTAAAGTTTCGACTGCTTCTCCTCTGAGGATAGCAATGTCTTTTTGCTCCTCTTGTAGTCGCTCTCGCAAGTCGTGTAAAGCATCCGTAATGGCGTGCACATGAAACGCTGAGGTGTCGGGCGCATCCAAAAAAGAAGGCTCTACAATGAAAATTGGTGTTACCGTTTCGGCTTCTGCCAAAGCTCGGCTCAAAGCAATATTATCTTTCAACCGAAAATCTCGCTTCATCCAGTATATAGCTCGTTGTTTCATGGTGTGTAATTTATACATGATAGCTTGTCTGGCTTGTCATCTACACTTTCGTTTTATTTCATGCTTCTCGAATGTAAATTTCTTTTCGCTTTACGCGTATTGCATTTTCGTTTGGCAGGATACGTGCATTGCTATGTCTGATCCAAACTTGTGTAAATTCTGCACCCAAAATCAAGATCGTCGAACTGTAAAAGACCCAAAGCATTAACGATGCTAGGGCTCCTGCACTCCCAAAGGTGGACGCTATATCGCTATTACCAATATAAAATCCGATCGCATATTTGCCAATAGAAAATAGAATAGTTGTGAATAATGCACCTACGAATACATGTTTCCATTTGATACGCGCATCCGGCAGATATTTAAAGAGTAACATGAAAGCTATTAGGGTAATGATGCCAGCAACTACCTGCGGCACGACTAGTGTAACCGTTTTATCTAAAAACCCAAATGCATTCACGATATAATCGGAGAAAAAAGCAGCTACAGAATTGAGACCTAGCGAAACTAGAAATATGAAACCCAATCCTAAAATGAATGTGAGGGACAACAAGCGATCTTTCACTACTTGCATGATACCTGCGTCCGGGTCTTCTTTGATGTTCCAAGCAGCATTGAGTGCCATTTTGAGTTGATTGACGACTGCTGTAGCTGTAAAAAGCAAAACACCTACACTGATAATTGTGGCGACGACATTGTCACCGCTGCTGTATGCATTTTGTACGATTCCTTCAAGTGATTTTGCTGTTTCTGCTCCAAGTAAGCCACCTAACTGCTCGTATAATTCACCCTGCACAGCTTCCGGTCCTAGAAAAAAGCTTGTTACTGCAATGACAATCACTAAAAGTGGTGCAATAGAAAATACGGTATAATAGGATAAAGCTGCAGCCAATGTAAATACATTGTCCTTCGTGAACTCATTGGCCATTTCCTTAACGAAGCCAAATAATCTTTTAAAAAGTCCCTTTTTCGTTGTCGTACTCATGTTAGTCTGGATAACTATTTATTCAAATATGATTCTTATTGTTAAAACTCAGAATGAAAGTGGGGAGTTCGGAAAATCTTGCTTTTGATTTGCCTTCCATATAGTCAGCTATCGGTGAGAGAAGAAATTCGTTTTCAACAAACACGAAACTCTTCTTTGACTTCACTACCTTTGGATACAGAAACAACAGTTGCTTTTTGATTCCTATCCAACAAATAAAATACTACTCAACATATTGCTACTTACTACTGATGAGCATTTGTTGGACACTTCCACTTCATGCCCTCGATGTGGATGTTGATGAGTGGATAGCCGCTGTGCAATCATCTAATCCTACCAATGAATCGCTCACCCTGCTACAACAGATAGAACAATCTATAGTCGATGACAACAATCAGCAACTCCTTGATCAGCTCCTGACTTTAGAACAACAGCTCAAAATCGACGAAACTTCCATTACTTTCATTGATCTACATCGCTTGATCGGAGAACTCTACGCCAGTCGTTTTCAGCAATATGCAGAGGCAAAAATTCATCTAAAAACAGCATTAGATCACATCTCCAAGGAAGAGCGACCGACAGCTTATCTACAAACGCTCTTTTGGTATGTCCATGCTCATTATTGGCTGTTTGAGGCGCAGTCGGTGACGACTTTGTCTTTACAAGGATTGGCATTTGCGGAGCAACAGCAAAATCGGAAATATCAGATGCTGTTTTTGCAATGGCTGGGACAGGCATTTGGGCTGGAGAAAGAGTGGGCAGAAGCGATCAGTTACTACGGACGCATGAAAGCCTTAGCAGATGAGGAAAAACTACCTGATTTTCAGCTTGGTGCTCAGTTGAATACCGCTGTTGCCCTACACAAAAGTGGTCAATCAGATACTGCGATCGTTGTTTTGCAGACGGGACGACCTTACTTGGAAAAAGTACCGGATGACACTCATCGGAAAGCGACTTACTTGCTTTGGGAAGGGGTAATACTGGGCGCAGTTGACCGTTTTAAGGAAAGTGAGCAGACACTCCACGAAGTCATCGCGATCTATGATTCGCTGCAAATCCCAAACAGACAGATGCACAGCCGCATCGAGCTAGCCAATGTCTACATCAAACAGAAAAAACAACGTACTGCTATCCAGATTTTGGAAGAGGTACTACAACTCACACCAGACCATATCACTCGCTTCGAGCGTAAATATGTCAATTCTTTGCTGTATCGAGCACATCGGGAACTCGGCAATTTTGAGCGAGCTATCTTTCATCGAGAAGCCGTCAATGATGTCGATATGGAACTGGATTCCATCAATAATGCTCAGGTTATAAAAGAGCTGGAAAAGAAATATAAAAGTGAGCAACAGCAACAGATCATAGCGGAGCAAGAAAGTAAGCTGGCGCAGCGACGGTGGCTGGCAGCGGCACTTTTACTGTCCTTGTTGTTGTTGATCGGGATGGTTTTTGCGGTGCGTCGCCTCAATCGTAGCAAACAACAACTCACCGCTCAAAATCAGATCATACAACAACAAGCCGAAGAACTTCAAACCTTAGACCAGCTCAAATCCAACTTCTTCGTCAATGTCTCTCATGAGCTGCGCACACCGCTGACGTTAATTTTAGGGCCCATCAGTTCTGTCCTAAAAAGCAATACGCTCGACAATCGCAACTTTACTTTACTCAAAAAAGCGCAGCAAAGTGGACAGGATTTGAAGAAAATGATTAGCTCTATTTTGGATTTATCGAAATTGGAAGCCAATAAAATGGAGCTGGATCCGCAGCCTACGCTACTCTACGATTTTACCAAACGACTAGCGGCGGCTTTTGAGTCACAGGCAGACATTCGGCATATAGAGTATACTTTTCAATTTGATGTAGATAAGGACATCAGAATTAGTATCGATCAGGAAAAATTTGCCATTATCATCAATAATTTGTTGTCCAATGCTTTAAAATTTACACACTCTGATGGTCATGTGCATTTTCAGATTCAAGATCAAGGCAGTCACATACAGTTTACAGTTCGCGATACCGGAAGAGGGATTCATCAAGACGATTTGCCACATATTTTTGATCGCTTTTATCAGTCTAAGCAGAAGACAGAGCGGGTGGAAGGTGGCACAGGAATTGGGTTGTCATTGACCAAAGAATACGTCAAGTTGATGGGTGGCGACTTGACCGTCGAAAGTCAACTCGATAAAGGTAGCACGTTCAGGGCAACCATAGCCAAACAGGAAATTTTGGGCGTACGACAGGATGTGGAATTGGCAGATGAATTGATTGCTTCTTATCAAACAGTAAAAGTAAATACAACACCAACACCGACAATTACAGATCGTCATTTACTCATCGTAGAAGACAACTCCAGCCTTCGTGATTACTTGCATACCTTACTTTCTCCTCACTATCAAGTGACTCTGGCTGCCAATGGCAAAAAAGCATTAGATCATCTAACTGTAACGAACCGACTACCCGACCTTATATTGTCTGATGTGATGATGCCGGAAATGGACGGCTATGAGTTGTTGGAAACTTTGAAAGCAAGTGACAACTACAGAGGCATTCCGGTCGTGATGCTAACCGCACGAGCTGATTTGCAAGATAAACTGAAAGCATTGCGCATAGGCGTGGATGATTATATGCTGAAACCATTCGAGGAGGAAGAACTTCTGGTTCGCCTTCAAAATTTATTATCCAACTATCAAATTCGCCAAAATACACAACAACTCGTACTTGCTGATGCTGCTGAGAATGCCCCATTAGACGTACCGATCATCTCCCAAGAAGATCAACTTTGGCTCGCCGATGTCGAAACCTTACTCAAAGGACAGTTGTCCAATAGCACTTATTCCATCACCCAACTTGCCGGAGACATTGCTTTGAGTGAACGACAAGTCCGGCGACGTTTGAAACAGCTAGTCGGTCTTTCTCCTGCCCAATATTTCAAAGCAATTCGCTTACAACACGCTCGCCAACTTTTGGAACAATACAAGTATAAAACAGTGGCGCAAACGGCTGCTGCAGTAGGTTTCCGAGATGCCGGCGCATTTTCTAAGGCATATAAAGCGGCTTATGGACGGCTGCCTTCAGCGTATTTGGGGTGAGATTTCTTCAGAGGGGAAAATTAACCGATACTTCCTTGTGCTTGAAATTATAAAGTCAATATTGACAGCCCATTTGGCTGAAAAAATATCGGCTACTTTGTCTTGATTACCGACTCGCCCCAGTCAAATAAAACGACGGCTCACCACTCAACTGAATCTTCCTAGCATCCACAAAACTGGCTTTACTCAATGTGGTGGTTGTCTTCCCGAAAAGTTGTCGGGTCATTAGTTTACTTGTTTTCACGATATTTGATAAATCAACTTGTCCTGCCGCTTTCTCGGATAGATCTTGGGTTGTTTCTGCCCAAAGGACGAATACTCGTTGCCCTCGCCTATTTTTAAAAACACCACCTTCTACATTTGGTATTTGATCTAGCTGGGCTGTTGTTTCACGATCAAAGGAGTAGCCGGACAGGAATTTATTGATAGCTTGAAAGGTCTTGCCCAGCCCCGTCAGTTCTTGCTCGTATTTTCTGCCGATATTGACATTTTTGTACAAGCCCATTACATTGATTTCGTCATACGCTTTAGTAGCTTTGGACTCGTCGATCTTGTCCGCCAGATTGTAGATATGCATCTGACGGATGTTTTGCTTTTGCGCTTCGACGACCATTTTGATGAGGAAATTGCGCTGTAATTCGTCTGATCCAAAGTTGTGCTGCAACGGCAAACGCGGCACATTGTACTCTGAAATAATCCACTCTTTGGCAGGATATTTTTTGCCATTGTAACCACGCTTTACGAGCACTTCGTTGAGGTCATTTTTGCGAGTAAATACACCTTTTAGCGCAGCATCTGAGGTGCGTGTGTAGTCAAAATCACCTTTTTTGTTATTCCACTTCCGAATGCTGTTGTCCATATGCGGATAGACGTGATAGCTCAACACATCAAAATATGCGCCGCCGCCGAGTGGATAATCGTCGGTCACATTACCATCTTTTGGATTGTCTGTATTGCGCAGCACAGCATCCAAAAAGCTAGGATAGCCGATGCCACCGATAGCAACGTAAGCATTCGGATCAACTGTTTTGACGACTTCCCAGCTGATGCGCAACATCCGCACATAATGCTGTATGGGTGCTGTGATGGCGATGTCTGCCGGATTGGGATTGACGTCCCACCAACTGCCGGACTGCCCGGTGCGTGCATAAGCTGAACGAGAGCTCGTCAAATCCGGTTCATTCCAGATTTCCCAGGTCTTGATGTAGTCTTTGTAGATGGAAACGGTCTTGTATAGATAGGCAGCGTAGTAGTTGTCGTCATTGTAAGGCGTTCCGTTTTTACCACCATCCCAGATGGGTTCATACAGATTGGAAAATAGCTCAGAGCGTTTGCCATCATAAGTTGTTTTGTCGCGATGCGCATCAGAGGGATAACCCACGAAAACGATGTGATCGTTGACGTCTCTTTGTTTAAAATGCTTATAAGAACCTACTTTGATATCGTAGTCCCAGCGATCATCTTCCAACACTTTTTCTGTCAATGCCAAGCGAGCCGTATTCCCACCTACGCCCTCTATTTTCAGTTTTCGATTGCCACCGATGAGGTCAGCCAGATCGAAATCATTCCAGCCTTCATAATAACCGGTATTGACGCCCATCCCGAAGTCTCCACCGAAGGGTTTGACTTGGTCATTGGCAGTATAATCGACTTGGGCAAATGAGGGAGAAGAAATACTTAGAAAAGCGACCGCTAGTAGCAGCGTAAACATCTGTTTGTACATGATTTAGCAATTTGATTTGTGATGTAAATATAGTGAATACCAGACAATCCACTTGTCATTTCACACTTTACTGACGTCCGTTTCAACCTGATAATTGCCTGATTATCATTACTTTCTGCACAAATGTCCGTTTCAACCTACCTCTTGTCCGATACAAACTGCCCGCTGCCCTCACCTTTGAATCAGCATTTGCACACACACAAGTATGACCTCATAAACCATCTCATTTTTCAGTACACCGAACACATTATGAGTACAGCAAACAACTGGTTGGGCGAGCTCAACCGAGTCATCGACCAACGCATCGACGATCCCAATTTAGACAATCTAGAACTCGCCAGATCGCTATCCATGAGCGAACGACAATTCATCAGAAAAGTCAAGGCTTTGACTGAACTGACCCCTCAAAAATATGTCCGTCGTTATCGCTTACAAACGGCTAGATACTATCTCGAAAACGGCATCCATAAAACGGTAAAAGGAGCGGCAGCGGCGGTCAGTTATCGAAGTGTCTCCTACTTCATTGCTCAGTTTGAGTTGGAATTTAATGTACGACCATTACACATACTCAAAAAATATGGCTGGCGGTAGCATATCGCTTTCTCTTCACTCTTCACTCTTCACTCTTCACTCTTCACTCTTCACTCTTAAAAGTACACGATTATGAACACATATCGCATCTTAATCATCGACCAAGACAACAGCAGTATCGCGCATCTAAAAGACAATCTGAGAACAATCGGGCATCGTGTAGTCGGCATCGCCAAAAATGCACCTCAGGCGGTACGGATGTATAGACGTACAAGGGCTGATTTTGCACTCATCGGTCTCGATGCTGAAAGCGCAGTAGATCGGCTACAACTCGGCACACTATTCAAAAAAGAGAATATTCCTTTTTCTTATGTCATCAATCAGCTAACACCAAAGCTTTTGACTGCTGCCAACCGGACACAGCCACACAGCTACATCAGTCGCCCCTGCCGCATCGGTGACTTGAGTGCTTCTATTGCTATTGCGATGCATGCTCGACAGCCTGCTACTGACACATCACAACACATTTTTATCGACAAAAGCGAGTCTATCCAAATCGACGATATTCTATTTATCCAAGCGGAACACGTGTACACGCGTATCTTTTTGAGCAATGGACGCTCTATTCTGCAACGCCAGTCCCTCAAAACCATTCTTGATCGACTGCCGAGTAAGACTTTTATTCAGTCACATCGTAGCTATGTTGTTCCTATTGAGAAAGTGGAACACATGAAGGGAGCTTATCTATCCATTCAGCAGCATTGTATTCCGGTGAGTCGGAATCGTCGGAAAATGGTGCAGCAGTGCTTGAAGGAGCGCGCAAAGATCGGAATGGCATGAGCCATTTTTATAAATGCTCTACTCATCTTTTGCTTTCACCTGCAACTCCAGCCACTGCCCGACTTTCCATTTTCCTGCCTGATCGAAAGGCAAGACAAGCTGTGACAACTGTCCATCGAGTGAGCGTAACGTTAGTTCTATTGCATCACTTCTTTGAACTATGGATTGGATTTGGGTGCGTATAATTACGGATAGTTTATCAATACTTATTTTCTGCTTCTCTTGAATTTCTCCATTATTGATTTGCCAAATTTCGTCTGTCAATGCTGCTATCTCTTGCCGATCATGACTCACCAATACCATAGTCGTCCTGTGTTCTATTTGCCAATGATAAAGAAAATCTTGTAGCTGTCGCCTCATCTTTTCATCTAGAGCAGATAACGGTTCGTCCAGCAGTAGAATATCGGGCTGCTGCACCAATGCTCTCGCCAGAGCAACACGCTGCTGCTGACCGCCGGAGAGCTGAGTAGGTTTTTGATGACGCAAGTAACGAAGATCGGTGACGGTGAGTAGTTCTTCGATCAAATCAGTCGATTGTCCTTTTGGTAACGCAAATTTCAAATTGCCGACCACAGTCAAATGCGGAAACAGTGCATAATCTTGAAAAACAAATCCTACTTTTCGCTTTTGAGGTAGTAAGTGAATGCCTTTTGTGTGATCGAACCAAGTCATTCCATCGACCACAATTCGACCCTCATCCGGTCGCATCAGACCTGCCAACATCCGAAGCAGAGAGGTTTTGCCAGCACCGGATTCACCTTGAATCGCTATGCTACTTCCCTTCTCTATTTTTCCTTGAAAATGAAAAATTTGGCTGCCAGTTTTGCCTTGCAGTTGTTTAGCAATATCAAACTCGATCATGCTTGAAAGTATTTCAAAGATTGTCCGCCCCTCCAATACACTAAAAACAGCACCAGAAAGGAAAACAGAAACAACAGCAGCGCGTACTGATGAGCCGCCGCATAGTTCAATGACTCTACCTCATCATAAATAGCGATGGATGCCACTTTGGTTTGTCCCTCGATGTTGCCGCCTATCATCAACACCACACCAAACTCACCTATGGTATGCGCAAAAGACAGCACGATAGCTGTGAGGAGTGACGCCCGCATATTGGACAACTGAACTTGCCATAGCGTTTGCCATTTTGATTTCCCTAGAACGTAGGCGGCGTCTATAATAGAAGTCGGTAACTGCGCAAAACCAGACTGAATAGGATGCACCATAAACGGCAGACTGTACAATATAGAGCCTAAGACCAAACCCTCAAAGGAGAAGACCAGTCGCAGCTTAAAATATTGATCCAAGAACGCACCAAATTCATTTGCCGGGCTGAATGCCAAGAGCATATAAAAGCCTAAGACCGTCGGCGGTAGTACCAGCGGCATACTCACCAATGTTTCTACCACAGGTTTTACTTTCTTGCGTGTATGTGCCAGCCAATAAGACAAAGGCAAAGCAATGAAAAAGAGCAAAATGGTCGTGACCAGTGCCAGCTGCAAAGTGAGCCAAAGCGGCGTCCAGTTCATAGTTCAGTCAATTGATGCGCTCAAAGATAGTAGGAATCAAGAGGATGCTTACCCTTGGACAACAAACATTCTACTGACTCGTGCAGTTACTCCAAAAACGACATATTGAAATGACAACCTACGAAAATTTAGCAGACAGCTCACGCGTTTGGGTGTATCAAAGCAATCGTCCATTTACAGCCGAAGAGATTCCTGCTTTGCGTGCTTTTTTACAAAGATTTGCGACCAACTGGGTCAGCCACAATCGAGCTTTGCAGGCTTTTGCGGAGCTCTATTACGATCAGTTTATCGTACTGATGGTCGATGAAAGTCAAGCCGGAGCGAGTGGTTGTTCCATTGATGCTTCTGTTCGCTTCCTCCAACAATTGGAGCAAGAATTTCAGGTATCCCTCTTTGATCGGCTCACCTTTGCGTACAAAGAAAATGGACAAATCAAGACAGCTTCTAAAAGTGAGTTCAAGCAGCTTTATCAAGACGGAAAAATCAGCAATCAGACCCTCGTTTTTGATAACTTGGTCGAAAATAAGAAGGCATTTGAGCAAAATTGGGTTAAATTACTGAAAGAAAGTTGGCATCGGCGGATGGTGTGAGTGATGCACTATGTGTGAGAACATTTATGTATCGAAATTTCGACAGAAATCGAGGGAGTAGCTTAGCAGACCTAGTTAAAGCAAGTTTTTAGCGCAAAATTTTTCTATCAGGAAAATTACAAATGAGTTAACAAAATGATTGGACGAGTAAAGAGATATTTTGGGATCGAAGGGGTAAAGGTGTTTTTGGATGCGCCAGAGGAAGTGACTACACGCAAAGGACGAATCGAAGGAGAAGTAAGTTTTGCGTCCATGAATCGGCAGGAAGTCACCGAAGTACGTGTACGCCTCATCGAGCGATATGCACGAGGACGTGGTGACAACAAAAAGATCGACGAGTATGAGATGGGCAGTATTTTTCTAAAGCAGAAGATTCAAATAGAACCGGAGCAAGAAAGTCGCTTGCCTTTTGTCTTGCCATTCAAAAAATTGCGTTCGGAAGTCGATGAGTTTGCCAACCGAAATTTTCTTTTTCAAGGACTCGCCAGCCTTGCCAAAAGTGCCTATGCCGCTCAGTCGGAATACTATATTATCGCAGAAGCCAAAGTCAAAGGCACTGCGCTATCTCCCTTTATCAAAAAAGCGATCGACATACGTGGATAAGTAGAAGATGTGAATTTTTAGTACATTACTGAACGAAGTGACTACAGTCACTTATCATTCTATTCTACATTTGATTTCATCCATTGGATGATATATGGTCTATTACTGAATCCGTTTGCTATATTATTTACTTAATCATGGTGTAAAAAGCAGACTGCTCATTCATGGAATTGTCAATTGTAGTGTAGGTGTATCCACATCCACATTTGTTAAATAAGCTTTACACGGACATGATGAAAATTTATCACCTCAGCAGTTGTAATACTTGCCAAAGGGTCATCAAAGAAATCGATCACGAAACCAAATTTAGCTATCAAGAAATCAAATCAGATCCCATCACCGCTCAGCAGTTAGACGAACTCAAAGCAAAAGTCGGCTCTTATGAAGCCCTGTTCAGTCGCCGTGCCATGAAATACCGTAGTATGAACCTCAAAGAGCAGCAGCTAAGCGAAGCGGACTATAGGCGACTGATACTGGACGAGTATACTTTTTTGAAACGTCCGGTAGTATTGGTTGGCGATGATATTTTCATTGGGAGCACGAAAAAAACGATTGCAGCCGCCAAAAAAAGATTGGAGACCATCTCAACCTAACAACATATTCGCTATTTTACCATCATCAAAACACTTTGCGCACAGTAAGTAATTTATGAGTCAAATCCATCAGATCGACCGCACGAGCATCACAACTTATTTTCAATCTTTACAAGATCAAATCTGCGCATCGCTAGAAGCACTAGACGGCAAAGGGCGATTTCAGCAAGACAACTGGGAACGCCCCGGTGGTGGCGGTGGTCGATCACGCGTCATTCAAGGTGAACTGATAGAAAAGGGTGGCGTCAATTTCTCAGCTGTCCATGGAGAGCTATCTGATACCATCGCCAAAGGACTACAAATGAAAGGTGGTAAGTTCTACGCGACAGGCGTCTCCATCGTCCTCCATCCGCGCAGCCCAATGATGCCGATCATTCATATGAATGTTCGCTATTTTGAAGCAGAGCAAGGTCGATGGTGGTTCGGTGGCGGTATCGACTTGACACCTCATTATGTAGTACCGGGGGATGCGACTACCTTTCATCAGCACCTCAAAAGTGTTTGCGATGTGCATCATTCTGACTACTACGACCGATACAAGCAGCAAGCGGATAATTATTTCTACCTGCCACATCGCAAAGAAACAAGAGGCGTTGGTGGCATTTTCTTTGATCGACTGGGCGACCGAGAGAACCATACAAAAGACCAGCATTTTGCGTTTGTGCGTGATGTGGGAGAAGCTTTTATACCTATTTATACAGAACTGACTCACCGCAATCGCGCGCTACCATTTACGCAGCAACATAGTGACTGGCAGCGAGTGCGACGAGGTCGTTATGTAGAGTTCAATTTGGTCTGGGATAGAGGGACGAAATTTGGGTTGATGACAGATGGACGCACCGAATCCATTTTGATGAGTATGCCACCGCAGGCGAATTGGATGTACAGTCATGTGCCGGAAGCGGATAGCGCAGAAGCAAAGACGCTGAGTTTGCTGAAAAAAGATATTGATTGGGTCAATATACCTACTCAAGAATGAAAATTCAGGTTTTTGAATACGAAAGACTATCCGTAGGAACAAAAGGTTTTGAGCCAAAACACTTTGATGCGCTGTCAAAACTGTCGCCTTCCAAATACTTCCGCTTACAACATCGAGCGGTGCAGTTTTCGCAGTATGTTGGTGCCATTCAGTTGGGTAATTTGACGATTGAGATTTTGCCAAAAACCGATCAATATGTACAAGACAAATCATTGTGGCGCGATGTACTATTGGATATGTTGCGCTATTGCCGACTACTCAAAATAGAAACAGTCGGCACAGCTCATCTTGCGCTCAAAAGACATTCTATACTCGATATTTACTATGCGCTGTTTTTGGAAGAAGTAGCACAACTGCTGCACCGAGGGATTTTTTGTAGCTATACGAATACAGTTGCCAATCGAAAGTCACTCAAAGGACAAATTCAGTTCGCTGAACAAATTCGGCACAACTGGCTACACAAAGAGCGATTTTTCACCCGAAAGCAAACCTATAACGACGATAATATTTTCAACCAAATCATTTCGACCGCACTCGACCTGCTTCGATTTGTACCACTTCCTTCCGGTCTACAGTTGCAATATGACAGCCTCATTCAGCAGTTCCCCCAACACCTCAATTCTCATCTTACAACCCAAGATTTCCAACAACTCCACTTCAATCGCCACAACGAGCACTACCGCAATGCCATACAAATAGCGCGACTCCTCATCCAACAAAACCAGCCGAATCTACGCAGCGGCGAACAGTCAGCTATAGCACTGCTATTTGACATGAATCTACTATTTGAGGAGTACATTTTTCGGCAACTTTGTCGGGTGCGCTCTACTTCTTTGCACATCAGCCGACAGCAGCAAAAAGCCTTTTGGAATCGGCAACACATCCGACCGGACATCGTCTTACAAGATGGCAGAAATCGCTATGTATTAGATACCAAATGGAAGCTCCTCAAAACTGCCAAACCTGCCATGCAAGACCTACAACAAGCCTTCGTCTACGGTCAGTACTTTGACGCCCAAACCACCGTCTTACTCTATCCACAGCAGCACAATTTCCAGCATCAGCCGCCTGTCGCTTTCCAGGCTGCCTCTGACTACCATTGTGGATTGTTTTTTGCCAATGTCATCCAAGACGGACACCTCAATCTGAATATTGGTGAAGAGATTTTGAGGTATTTACGACAGGATTAAAAACGAACGATTTAAGTCGTTTGATGTGAATCATGTATATTCCTGATTGGATTCTCGTCTCCTTTCACTTTCTAAGAGCTTGTTGGGGAATTTTGCGAACTGATTTTCAATGATTTATGGTTCTGACTAAGGATTCAAAATCGAGTTTAGCGAGCTAAGTGAGATTTTTAAGCCGACGGCAGGTTCAAAAAGTATTGGAAATAAGGAAACAACGATACATTATTACTATTAATTCGGTCTGTATAAAAATTAAATTTCCCAACATGCTCTAAGTTTGGAGTGCAGATTATAAACGGCTGAGAATGATGGCTGTTAAAGAATGAAATTTGTAGTCAAGTACAGCTACTACTCATCACTCATTTTTCACCGATCATTTTTCTTTGCTCATGCGCATCGCACTCGCTCAAATTCAGTCTCAAAGCGGTCAAATCGATCAAAATATAGCGCATCACCTACATTGGATCGATCAAGCCATCGCTGCTCGGTCTGACGCTATTTTCTTTCCTGAACTATCGCTGACCAACTACGAACCGGAGCTGGCTGATACTTTACAAATGCAACTCCGAGACGAGCGATTGAGCATTTTTCAGGAAAAAAGCGATGCGGCAAAAATCACCATTGGCTTCGGTATGCCATTGAGGACAGCAGATGGTGTACAGATCGCGATGCTGATTTTTCAACCCGATCAACCACTTCGCTACTACGCCAAACAAATCCTTCATGAAGACGAATTACCTTATTTCATTTCAGGAAAAGAGCAAGCATACATTGACATCAATGGCATAAAAGTCGCTTCCGCTATTTGCTACGAAAGCTTACAAGAAAGTCATCTCCAAAATGCTATAGAAAACGGCGCACAGCTCTATCTAGCCAGTGTTGCCAAAGCACAAAAAGGCATCAACAAGGCTAATATTCACTTTCCAAAAATGGCAAAGCAATATCAAATCCCCATTTTGATGGTCAACTCACTCGGCAAAAGCGACAATTTCATCGCTGCCGGACAAAGTGGCGTTTGGAATGAGAAAGGAGAAAAGGTAAGACAGCTAAGTGCAAAACAAGAAAATTTGCTACTGTATGAGTAGAAAATAGATCTAATGGAATAACTAAATCCAAGTGTGTCTTTCCTTTTGCGTTTTAAATTCATCATTTTACATTTTACATTTTCTACCTTCGCGCCTTCAAATTTTCACACTCAGCATGAAAAGACTTCTACTACTCGACCGCGACGGCACCCTCATCAAAGAACCCGTAGACGATCCACAGATTGATAGCTTAGAAAAGCTGAGTTTTTATCCCGGTATGTTTCGTTATTTGGGGCGTATCGCACGTGAGCTGGATTTTGAAATCGCGATGATCACTAATCAAGATGGACTGGGCACAGCCGTCTTTCCTGAAGCAGGATTTTGGGCTGTTCAAAACAAGATGGTAGAAGCTTTGGAAGGAGAAGGCATTTCGTTCAGCGACGTATTGATCGACCGTTCTTTTCCAGAAGACAATGCGCCTACTCGAAAGCCACGCACCGGACTCGTGACTCGATATATGGATGGCGATTATGACTTAGCCAACTCCTACGTGATCGGTGATCGGCTAACAGATATGGAACTCGCCAAAAATATGGGCTGCCGAGGTATTTGGATCAATAATTATCCCGATCTAGCAGTAGAAGAATTGAGTGTACAACTGAATGAATTGCAATCTCATATTGCGCTAGAAACACAGTCTTGGCAAGCGATTTATGAGTTCTTGCAATTGCAGACACGCACCGCTCGCATTCAGCGGACGACCAAAGAAACGGACATCCTCATCAACCTCAATCTCGATGGCGAAAGCAAAGCCAACAACCAAACCGGACTTCACTTTTTCGACCACATGCTCGACCAATTGGCGCGACACTCCGGCTGTGATCTGACCATCAAAGTCAACGGTGATCTTCATGTCGATGAGCATCATACGATAGAAGACACAGCTATTGCATTGGGCGACGCTTTTGCGCAAGTATTGGGCAATAAATTAGGTATCGAACGTTACGGCTATTGTCTGCCGATGGATGATTGTTTGGCACAAGTAGCGATTGATTTTGGTGGGCGAAGTTGGCTAGTTTGGGAAGCCGATTTTAAGCGCGAGAAAATCGGTGATATGCCCACAGAGATGTTCTACCACTTCTTTAAATCCTTCTCTGACGCTGCCAAATGCAACCTGAATATCAAAGTGGAAGGCACAAACGAACACCACAAAATAGAAGCAATCTTCAAAGCCCTCGCCAAAGCCATCAAAATGGCAAAGCGACGCGACCCAGATCATTTGTTGCTGCCGAGTACAAAGGGAGTTTTGTGACAGAGTTTGGAGAGATGGGAGAGTTTGGAGAGGTGATACGTGAAAGAGCTTGTCCCGAAACTTCGGGGTGATAGGCGAGAACAAACGAAGCTTCAATCAAAATACCAATCATATAAAGCGTTTAACTTTAGTTGAACGTATCGGGAAAATGTCAATCAAAAGTCACGATCATCGATCAGGTTTGTTAATGCCGTTTTAAGGGGAAAGTCCTGCTTTTCTAGCTAGCATTGAATGTGTAATTTTGGAATTGAGTACTTCATTTATCAGAAATAACACTACATCCGATGATGCCACAATGCCGACTTTTAGCAGTTGCTATTTTCCTATCACTATTTACATTCAGTACGCACGCACAACAAGAACATTCCGTTGCTCGCGAGTGGAACGAAGTTTTGCTAGGATGCATTCGCAATGACTTTGCGCGACCCACCGTTCATGCCCGAAATTTGTTTCACACATCTATTTTGATGTACGACGCTTGGGCGGTTTATCAAGCGCCCGAAGCGATGCTCTTTTTGGGTCAATCCTTTAGTGGCTTTGAAGTGCCTTTTGACAGCATCATTCCGAATGTAGATGTACAGACGGCGAGGGAAACGACGATTAGCTTTGCTTCTTATCGGTTGCTGAAGCATCGTTTTACTAGTTCCCCAGGCGTGGAAGAAAGCTTTGCTTTGATCGACTCTACTTTCGCTCGAATGGGGCATGATCCCAACTTTACATCTACTGATTATAGCGAAGGCTCGGCAGCAGCTTTAGGCAACTATTTAGCAGAACAAATGATTGCTTTTGGAATGCAAGATAACGCCAATGAGCAAGAAGATTACGCCAATACCTTCTACCGCCCTTGGAATCCGCCACTCGCGCCCACCATTCCCGGCAATCGACTCTTTTTCAATCAAAATAGATGGCAGCCGCTCACTTTCGACATCTTCATCGACCAAAGCGGCAATCCTATCCCCGGCGGTGCACCTGAGTTTCTGAGTCCTGAGTGGGGAAGAGTGACACCCTTTGCTTTGCAAGAAGAAGATTTGACCATCTATGAACGTCAAGGTGCCAATTTTTGGGTTTATCATGACCCGGGTGATCCCTGCTACATAGATGTCGTCAATGGCGGTGACTTGACCGAAGAGTACAAATGGGGCTTTGAGCTAGTCTCTAAATGGGGCTCTCACCTCGATCCTGCGGATGGTGTGCTTTGGGATATTTCTCCTGCCTCTATCGGCAATATTCCATGGGAGGATTATCCAACATCTATAGAAGCCTATCGCGATTTCTATCCCGAAGAAGGTGGCGATCCTAGTCGTGGTCATACCATCAATCCGCATACCGGAGAACCTTACGAACCGCAGTGGATACCGCGTGGCGACTACGCTAGAGTTTTGGCTGAGTTTTGGGCGGATGGTCCGGATTCTGAGACGCCTCCAGGACACTGGTTTACCATTTTGAATTACGTCAACGATCATCCTGATTTTGAAAAACGATTTAAAGGCGAAGGCGACGTTTTGAATGATCTGGAATGGGATGTAAAAGCCTATTTACTGATGGGCGGCGCGATGCACGATTGCGCGATTTCAACTTGGGGCGTTAAAGGCTGGTATGACTATCCACGCCCGATTTCGACCATTAGATGGATGGGCACTCGGGGGCAGGCAAGCGATACGTCTTTGATGTCTTATCACATCAATGGATTGAATCTGGAAGAAGGTTTTGTGGAACTGGTAACAGAGGGCGACACTTTGGCTGGCGAAAACAATGAAAATATCGGCAAAATCAAACTATACACTTGGCGCGGACCTGATTTCATCGAAAGTCCTGACACTTCTGTGGCGGGCGTCGGCTGGATTTTGGCGGAAAACTGGTGGCCGTATCAGCGTCCTACTTTTGTGACACCACCTTTTGCAGGCTACGTTTCCGGTCACTCCACTTTCTCGCGTGCGGCAGCTGAGATCATGACCGAACTGACTGGTGATGAATTTTTCCCGGGTGGTATGGGTACTTTTGAAGTTGAGAAAAATGAATTTCTAGTATTTGAGGATGGTCCGAGTACCGATTTTACGTTGCAGTGGGCAACTTATAGAGATGCTTCCGATCAGACGAGTTTATCGCGTATCTGGGGAGGTATTCATCCGCCGATTGATGATTTACCGGGTCGTGTCATTGGTGGCAAAGTGGCGACAGATGCTTTTGCTATGGCAGAGTCGCTTTTTGAAACTGCCGATTCCATCATCAGTAATGTTGCTTATGTAGACGAAACCTTGTTCTCCTTATCCAATAACCCAGTACAGCGCGGCGAACAAATCCAAGTACAACTGGCACAGCAATTAGCTGACATTCAGCTAGTTCTTTACACCATCAATGGTGAGCTTTTGCAACAGCAAACTTTCGGAACAGGCGAACAATTGTCTTGGGCAATCAATCAACCTGCGGGCGTTTATGTCTTGCAAATGGTGAGTGCAGGAAAGAGTTTTAGTCAAAAGCTGGTGGTGATGGAGTAGCATCAATGGGTCGGAACTTGACAATTTACAGATCATAAAACATAGATGTCTCTAAACATTCTATACTAAACTGGACTTAACTTTTATATGGAAGCACAAGCACAAGAAGATCAGTTCATGCAGCGACTTTACAATCCGATTTTTCAAGCCGGATTGATGTTGGTCGCAGGTATTATTGTCACCTCTGTCGCCAAGCTGGTAGAAATATCGAACATTACAGAAGTAGGTGATCGCTTTCCTTGGTTATCTGCTGCTGCCTTTCTGTTTATGTTTGCTATCTTTAATAGTATGTCTTCTCTAGCAGTCAAGGATGATAGCAATAGCTATTGGGGGCGTGCGATCGGAAGTTTTGTGGGGCTGGCGGCTGTTTCAGGATTAGTTGCCTATCTCTTCTCCGGTCTGAGTATTTGGGAAGCTGGCTCCTACAGTTGGATTTATGTAGTGCTGGCAGTCGGTTATCTGATATTTCTAGGCATGATGAGTTTCATGAAAGCAGTTGTGCAATTTGCGCAGCGCGAAGAGTGGAATCAGCCACGTATCAAGGATAAAGGCAATAGACGACGTTAGGTTATGTGACATATACGACTTCGGATTTCGGATTGCTTCTACAAATAGCGATATATCAGGTCTTTCTACTCTAGTTAACTTTCGATTTGATACTGTCTAGTAAACGAAACTCTTTTTCTGAGCGTTCTTTGCCTATGTTGTTGGCAATGAATGAACGTCAAATTGTTCATTGCTCACTGTTCACTGTACATTGAAAATATGTTTCGATACCTTCTTTTTTCCTTATCCATCCTTCTTCTTTTTGCCCAATGCAAAGGAACGCGGCAACTCACCAACGGCAAACAAGCCATGACTGCCAATGTGCTCAAGAAGCAACTCATTGAGAATCAAGTGAGTGCACAGTGGTTCAGTGCCAATGCTAGAATCGGTGTCAATGGTGGTGGCTTCTCACAGAGCGGCAATGCGAGTATTCGGATACGAAAGGATAGCGTAATCTGGGTGAGTGTCAAAAAGTTGGGGTTTGAAGTGGCGCGAGCGTTGATTACAAAAGATTCTGTTCATGTACTTGATCGCTTCAACCGACAATACATCAGCAATGATCTCAATTTTTTGATTGAAGAATATCAGCTCCCTGCTAGTTTGGAGACATTGCAAGCTATTCTCCTCGGCAATCCTGTCTTTTTCGGGTTGAGTGAACTGAATTTATCAGAGAACGAAGCCACTTATATGCTTTCGACAGCTGGCAATCAGCGCGGCATTTACACCTTAGATAAAACAGATTTTCGTCTCCAACAGATGGAACTCATCGACCAAGGAGAGGATATGAAACTCAGTATCGACCTGAAAGATTATCAGCCATTGGCGGACGGTCAGCTTTTTTCTTACATTCGTCAATTTAATGCTTCTAATCCATCAACTGGAGATGCCAAAATGAGCATAGAGTATCAGCAAGTGACGATCAATGAGCCTAAAACAATCCGTTTTAGCGTGCCGGATCGGTATGAGCGAGTTGAGTAGAACTTGTGATAGATGATACGCGAGAACACATCATATTTCATGAATTTTCCCAACTACGTCATCCAAGGATTTTGTTTTTGCCTATTGATTTTCAATGGTTTAAATACTTATGCACAGCAGCAAACGAGAGAAGCATTGGATGCCAAACGTGAGCGACTGGAGCAAGAAATAAAAGCCACCAACATAGAGATAGAGCGCAACAAAAAGAACAAGAAAAACACTTTTCAGCAATATGTGCTTATCCAGAAGCGCGTCAAAAAGCGTGAAGAACTGCTTGAAACCTTACAGCAAGAAGTAGAATTAATCGATAGAAGCATCGAGCGTAATAGTTTGGTCGTCACTGCACTAGATAGTGACTTGGAGCGACTCAAAACCGAATATGCACACATGCTACGCACTGCTTATCGGCAGAAAGTCAACAGCAGTCGTTGGTTGTTCTTGTTATCTTCCGATGATATGAATACTGCTGTGCAACGATGGCGATATTTGAAGCAATATGATGCTTATCGTCGCAAGCAAGCCGGACTGATTCAAGAGACAAAAGGCTCACTGGAAATCAAGTTGACGCAACTATCTGAGCAGCGCAGCGAAAAAGAAGTTCTCATCAGTTCCACACAATCGCAGCGCAATTTACTCGCTCGCGAACTGACGCAGAAAAACGAAATGCTCGGCAAATTGAAGTCGCGTGAGTCTGCCCTGGCAAGCAAACTAGAACAGCAACAAGCTAGCATGAAAGTACTGAATGATGCCATCGAGGAAGTCATCAAAGCAGAAATAGCCAAACGGGAGCGTAATTCGACTGAAAATACCATCACGACGGGGAACTTTGGACAGGCATTTGGCAATCTTTCTTGGCCCGTGCGCAATGGCAAAATCGTCAAAGCATTTGGGCGGCATCAACACAGCGAATTTAGCAATGTCGAACTCAACAACAACGGCATCGACATCCAAACCAACCCAAGCGCAGAGGTTCGCTCCGTCTTTGAAGGCACGGTTTCTATCCGCCAATTTGTGCCCGGCAATCAAAACATGGTCATCATCTCGCATGGTTCTTACTATACTGTCTACGCCAATCTAAAAACCACCTCGGTCAGGAAAGGACAACAGATCAAAGCTGGACAAACCATCGGGAGGTTGAGTTCTTCTGATAGCCGATTACATTTTGAGATTTGGAAAGAAAAACAAAAATTGGACCCGGCGCGCTGGTTGCGACAATAGATATTGAAAATTTGAGAGCTCAGAGAGATTTGTCGCCTAGTATCTGTGTACGCTAGTACACTCACTTTATCGCAAATAGGAATAGATGGATTGGGATAACATTTTATTTTATGGCGTGATTAGTTTTGTTGTAAGCTTGGCAATAGGCTTTCTAAATAAAGGAAGCTCTCAACCTGTTCAAGCAAATAGCGATGGAACAGTTGAACTACATCTGCCCAAAATATATCAGATTTTAGGATATACGCTCCTTGCGCTAGGTATTATCTTCGTTATGTCGTTTTGGTATTTTCAAGAAGTCGAATTACTTATTTTTGGATTAATAATATGCTTATTTTGTTGTGCATTAGGTATTCCACTTCTCTTGTATTACAAAAATCATATCGTCAAACTTGACGACGAATGCTTAGAAGTAAGCAACTGGTTGGGCAAATCAAATAAAATCCAGTGGTCTGAAATTGCTCAAATCTCGTTCCATCCATTTAAAGGATACATCAAAGTTCAAGGATTGGAAAGGAAACTACTACTTCACCAACATTTAGTAGGTCTGAAAACTTTTTTGCTCAAAATGGAACAACATACAAAGTGGCGAATAAGTGATCTGAAAATACCGATGCCATAACAAAAGAATAAAGCTCAACATTCAAGTTCATTGCTGTTCTCTCACTTTCTCACTCATCACCTCTCATCTTTTGTTTACATGATCTATTCCTTCAAAGGCTTCATTCCCGTCATCCACGAAAGCAGTTTTGTCCATCCGCAAGCTTGTGTCACTGGCAATGTGATTATTGGAAAGGATTGCTACATCGGACCAGGTGCAGCAATTCGAGGCGATTGGGGTGGTATCGTGATAGAAGATGGTTGCAATGTGCAGGAAAATTGTACGATCCATATGTTTCCCGGTGTTACCGTTCAGCTAGAAGAAGGAGCACACATCGGACATGGCGCGATTATTCATGGGGCACACATAGGTCGGAATAGCTTGATTGGGATGAATGCCGTCATTATGGATAGAGTCGTAATTGGCGCAGAAAGTATAATCGGTGCACTTAGTTTCGTCAAAGCAGATACAGAGATTCCGCCCCGTAGCCTAGTGGTCGGCAATCCAGCACGTATCATCAAATCGGTCAGTGATGATATGATTGCTTGGAAGACGAAAGGCACGAAGCTCTATCAACAGCTACCGGCGGACTGTCAGGATAGTTTGGCAGCTTGTGAGCCATTAAGGGAACTACCTGAAGACCGTCCTGAGCAAAAGGTTTTTTTTAGGACTTGGGAAGAAATCAAAAAAAGCAGTTAATGCGTGAGTGGAGAGTAGTCACGAATGCAAACGATAAGTTTAGCATCCGTGACAATGGTCTACTTCAATCAATCCTTAATTCTCACATTATTGGTCAATAATTTATGCATGGGAACGACGATATGTTCGCCGCCATTTGTCTGAAGCTTGATAGCGATATTACTTTGTTGTACGATCGTACCCTCGATCTCTTCTACTTCGATGGTCTGTCCAACTTTAAAAGTATTTTTAGCAAAATATCCGGCTAGCATATTGGATAATACGTCTTTGGAGGCAAAACCATAAGAGATAGCAGCAGCAGCTAATATAGCACCAATGATGAGCATGAGATTGGAAGTGATAATTGTCGTATCAAATCCACCCTGATCTAAAGCTGTCAATGTCACAATGACAAACAGAAAATAATAAACAACCGTACTGATGATTTTGCCTGCGCTGATACCAATAGAAGAAGTCGTACCCAAGATGATGTCTCTTACAAAAGCAGCAATATATAAGCCTACTACGAAGAAAACGATGGCGACGAATAGCTGAGGTAGATATCCCAACAGGTTAGAGATTTCACTCGATACTGCGCTCCAACCTAGAGCATCAGAAGCAGTCATTATCACTAGCAACATCAGCAACCAATAGATAAACTTACCGATCAGTTTGCTAGGCGCAGCGGTAATATTTGCTTTTTTGAGCATCTCAGAAGCTTTGACTCTATCCGAAAATCCATCAAACTTGATGACTTTCAAAAGTCTAGTGACACCTGCTGAAATAAGTTTAGCAAATAGCCATCCCAAAAGTAAGATGAGCAATGCACCTAAGATATATGGAATAGAAGACATGGTGCGTTCGCCGAAAGCTTTGAGCGATTCGAACAATAACTCCGTCCAGTTAGTAAATTCTTTCATCGTAATTTGTTTTGATAAGCAACCTTATGCTTTGTAGAAGAAGCAAATGTGTTCTTCCAAGTTAGTGAATGACGAGTGTTTGCTTTAAGGACTACGTTTAGCTAATTCGTCACTCTTTTTGATGTCCTTTTTTGCAAAAATTAGAGAGAGTAAGGGAAAAAAGTCCTTCAAGTGAGAAAAATAAAAGACCTTTAATGATTTTAAATCCATCCCACTACAGATACTTCTCCTTAAAATGGAAAGCGATAACCTACCACTAATTGGTTGTTTCTGAATACATTTCGTCCGGTCAAATCCACATACATTCTCCCTTTCCAAACATTGACATAAGAGCCAATGATGATGTTGAATGCTCCTTTTAGCTGCTCGTCACCGTTGTCAGCTATTTGCATGAAACCACCACCTGTGCCAATGTACGGACGAAACGTTTCATTTTCACCTAAATTAAATGGCAAAACAACATTAGCAGTGATACCAAAAGAAGCAGGCGCACCAAAACCAAAGAACGTCTCAGGCATAAGTTCAAAAGGACCGCTTCCTAGTCCATAGTGCCATCTAAACCCCAAATTGGCAGTCGTACCACCACCTAAATTGAATCCGGCAAAAGAAGACATTCCCTTGTAGCGAATGGAACGAAAAACGCTATTATCACTCAGTTCACTTTGACTATCAGGAGTAGCCATTTCGATATATTCTGTAATCAGTTCTGGTTGATTTTGCTCTACTACAACAGCATCGTTGGGCACAACTAAGGTATTGGAAGCCGGTGGATTGGTTGCATTTCCACTTCGGGTATCTACACCACTGTTTTGTAACTCTAGCGAACGTAGATCTCTCCTCATATCGTCCATTTTGTCGTCCAAGTCTCGGACAGCGTCCAACAATCGACTACGAAACTCATCAAAATCTTTATTCAATTGATCCAGTAAATCTCGATTTTGGAGTTGCTGTTGCTGCTGAATATCTTTGAGCAAGTCTTCCATCGCTTCTATCTGCTGTTTCATTTCTTGCTCTTTTAGTAGCGCTTCTACTCGATTGGTATTCATTTCTTGCTGAATAGCTGGTGAAATTCGGCTACCTGAAGCACCCATGCTTACCAAAATTTCTTCTATCAAACTTTCTAGCTCGGCAGCACTCATTTGTATATAACTGGAGCCGTTACTATATGTAGCAGAGCGACCAAACTGGCTACGTTCTCTACTTTCTAGTTCAGCCACTACCTGCTCAGCTTTGTCTTTCTCCAATCTTATACGCGCCGCTTTTTCCACATCTTGCTGTGCATACGCTTCATTTAACTGACGCTCTAGCTCAACTACTTTGGCCTCGTACTGATTTTTCAACGTAGTAGCATTCGCCTCATTGACTGCTTGTTGATCTGCTAGCGCGGAATTGAGTTGGCTATTGATTAACAGATCTGGATCGGCTGCCTTTTTGCCCAAAGTCAATCGAAAACCTGCACTGTAGAGCCAAGACGTGTTCAATTGATCGGGCTGTTGAACATCTTCAAGATCACTGGCAGAAGTCAACATCGCTCTTGCACTTCCAAATATTTTGACGTTGCGAGAAATTGGTAACACAATTCCTCCACCACCCATGATGAACCCTCTATCTTCTGCGAGAAGCGTACTGTCTTGACCGTCGGGTAGCATAACGGTTTTACCGATATATTCTTCATTGACATCAATATTACCACCACCGACAATTAAGTAAGGTAGAATACCTCCACCTGAATTGAGCTTCATTCTTAACTCACCACCGTAGATGCCAAGCTCATCAAATTGAGTCGTTTCACCTTCTTCTAAAGCGCGTAAGTAGAATCCTCTTAGTTCTAAGTAAGAGCCAATATCAATGCCTGCACTACCACCTGCCAGCCAAGTATCTCGATAAGGAAGCATATCGTTAAAATTGGTTCTGCCTACTACAGGTTCTAACGTTCCTCTAAGTCCTTGAAAGCCGCCGTTTAGGCTTTTGAAGTAAGCTTTGTCTATTTCTGACAGATTGCCTGGACGACGTCCACCTAAGTAAAACTGTAAAGAAGCTTGTACTGACCAATTCTGTAATTCCTCATTAGTGAAGATGCCATCAGGAAGACTCAGAGCCAATTTGTCATCTGCTGTGAGAAAGTTATCTCCAGCATTGAAATTGTAGCGTGTATTATTGGCTTGAACCTGAAGCGTGTAGCGATCTGCTAAACTGAATTTCACACCGACACCTAAATTGAGGTAAATTTGTTGTTGCTCAGGTGCTTCTTCCACTCCTAGCTGAAGTGTCTGGACGCCGCCACCCACAACAATGAAAGGCAGAAGGTTACCACCACTGAGATTAGCTTTGATTTCGCCACCGATACGCGTTAAATCGACATATCTAGCTTGAAAGAGCGTTTCATCAATATTTTCAATATCGAAACTGGTAAAATCGGTTTGAAGATCGAGCGATTGCATATAAAGCGCACGAAGTTCTAGATATTCTCCAAAACCAAAACCCAATTTTCCACCGACTAGATAGTTGTTCTCTAAGCCTGCTCGATCATCCCACCAAACGTATTCGGCAGTAGGTGAAAGCGTATAACTAAGTCCTGTTACTTGTGCATTGAGTGTCAATAAGTAGGAGCTAAAAAATAAAAGAAGTAAAGTTGTAGATAGATATATCTTGTTCATGTTCCAATAATTTTATTGATAGGCATAGCTACGCCATGCCTATTGGTGTACAGTAAATAGGCTAGAACTTAGACCAATGGGATTGTTAGTAAGTCTAGAGTATCTCCCGATTAGGTTGATGAGAGAGAATTCAGTTTAAAGACCAAAAAATAGAGATTGGTCACTCTGAATCTTCACTTTTTTCTATTTTTTCATGGGCAAGTTGATGGAGGAGTTCCGCTTCGGCAAGTGAAAACTTCGTAGTGAATAAGTCAGTAATACTGACGCTCAGTTCGATGAGGTCTAATGTTTTAAAGATAGCCTCTTCAAGTTCTTCTTTAGGTAGGTCTAAATCGTTATCTGTATATGTTTGGAACACTGATTTTAGATGGTTGCAGACGATTTCAGCTTTTTCTTTTTTACTATCTTTTTTCATCTTCCAATTGCTTTAGTGCGCGAGCAAGTCTGTCTCGACTACGCTTCAAGCGCATTTTCACAGCACTATTGCCAATGTGCAGCAGCAGCGCCATTTCCTTGATAGTGAGTCCTTCTCGGTAACGCATCAACAACAGTTCTTGATCCATTACATTCATTTTAGGCAAAATAATCTCTAGTTGGGAAAGTCTGAGTTCTTTCAATTGCTCCCATTCATCTATTTGGGCTGCATAGTCTTCAATATCCTCAAATTGCTGCATTTTCTCAGCATATTTCTTTTCCTTTCTTAGAATGCTCAAACAGTGATTGAAGCTAATAGAATATACCCAAAAAGAAAAGGCTGATTTACCTTTAAAGGTATGCATTTTAGTGAAAATTTTGATGAAGATATCATGCGTCATGTCTTTTGCT
Source organism: Bacteroidota bacterium (assembly GCA_038749535.1). Classification (GTDB taxonomy): domain Bacteria; phylum Bacteroidota; class Bacteroidia; order Chitinophagales; family Saprospiraceae; genus JAAUTG01. Next base: position 7,437 of record JBCDHX010000049.1, on the reverse strand, counting down.
TTCTCCTCATCTCTTATCATACTGATACAACGACGAAAAACCTTATCCGCATAACGATGATAAAGTTGTCTTTGTGCATCGCGATCTCCCTGCTTTGCTCGTTGAGATAATTCTTCATCTGTCAAATTATCTTGCTCCACTGATGTAGTTTCTTTATTTGGTCAGTAATTTTTTGTTTCCCATGGGTGCTCCAAAACTGTGTTATTGAATATCGTCAAATAGGCGACCGATATAGCTAATGCTACATAAATAAAATAGCTCAGTCCGCCCGCTATAAGTGTTCCCATCGATATATTTGTGCGAGGGTCTTTCAAAATCACCTGACATATTCGCGCCTGCCATGATTCCTATTACTGCGAGAAAGTTAACAGCAAAGATGATCCAAAAACTCGATCCACTAAATCCATTTTCCACTGACCCTTGATAGTCACCAAACCACCTGATGCCTGTATTAATAGGATTGTTGATGAATACCATACAAATGGAAATGAGTGATAGACCGATGATGGCTAGAATGATATATTGGATTTTAAAGGCAAAGTCAGTACTGATATTGGCAATCACGAAGATGAAACTAAAAGTCGCTAAATCTACGAGGAGTGCAGGATGATTAGGAAATACCCAAAGCCAACTCTCTCGAAATCCAAACACATACATCGCCACTGCAAATGCCTGCGCAATGTATAGTGGAATACCAATCGCGCCTCCTGCCTCCAGACCCAGCGATTGAGAAATAATGGAGAACGCGCCGCCCACTTTTATCCGAATATTCGTTACGATGGAAGACATGGAAAGAGCAGTGAAGAGCGTAATGGCTGTAGCTAGTGTAATAATACCAATCGCACCCAAAACGCCTGCGTTATCAACCATCCAAGGACCACGCAAATACATAATAACCCCCAAAATAGTAAGTAGTGTAGGTGTAAAAATGCCTTGAAAGGTACTGAACTTTAGTGCTGTGGTTGATTGTCCACGCTCTTCTACCTGCCGGATAGCCGTCTGAACAATGCTGACGGCTGTATTTGTAATCTTTACTGGTAAGGTGCTTTGCTTATTTTTTTCGATTGACATGGATGACCTGACTTTTGTAGCTTTTTACTAAAGACTACAAAACACAATTTGGTCACCTTTTATCGAATGATTTTTGTTCGTTCTAATTTTAATATGCGTTTACTGAGCATATCAATATCAAAAAAATCCTATAACGGAATATTCCCATGCTTCTTTTTCGGCAAGTCTAGTACCTTATTTTCTAGCATCGCAAATGCTTTAATCAGCTTACGACGAGCAGTGCGTGGTTCTATGACTTCATCTATAAAACCGCGCTGAGCAGCTCGATAAGGATTGGCAAATTTGTTGGCATATTCGGTTTCCTTCTCGGCGAGTTTGGCTTGTGGGTCATCGGCAGCTTTGATTTCTCTTCGGAAAATAATTTCGCTTGCGCCTTTCGCACCCATGACCGCAATTTCCGCCTTTGGAAATGCAAAATTCATGTCTGCGCCTATATGTTTAGAATTCATGACATCGTAAGCACCACCATAAGCTTTTCTGGTGATGAGCGTCACTTTTGGGACAGTCGCTTCGCTGAGTGCATACAATAATTTTGCACCATTGGTGATGATCGCATTCCACTCTTGATCGGTACCGGGCAAGAAGCCGGGAACGTCTACTAAGACAAGCAACGGAATATTGAAACAATCACAAAAACGAGTAAAACGCGCACCCTTTTTGGAAGAATTGACGTCTAAAACACCCGCCAATGCCATCGGCTGATTGGCAACAATACCTGTACTTCTTCCCGCCAATCGAGCAAACCCAACTACTATATTATCCGCATAATCTTTATGCACTTCAAGAAAAGAATCATCATCTGTGATGCCGGAGATGATTTCGCGCATATCATAGGGCTGATTGGCACTTTCAGGAATGATATCGCTGAGTTCGTTGCTCCACTCCTCTCCTACTTCATAAGGTAATTTTTGGGGCGTTTCTTCGCAATTTTGAGGGATGTAACTAAATACTTTTTTCAACTGCTCAATGCAGTCGATGTCATTAGCAGCAGTGAAATGCGTGACGCCAGATTTGCTGGCATGTGTTTTCGCACCTCCCAGTTCTTCGGCGGTGACTTCTTCGTTGGTGACGGTTTTGACGACATTGGGTCCGGTGACAAACATATAAGAGGTCTCTTCTACCATGAAGATAAAATCAGTCATGGCAGGCGAATAAACTGCTCCACCGGCACAAGGTCCCATGATGGCAGACAACTGCGGAATGACACCAGACGCCATCACATTGCGATGAAAAATATCTGCATAGCCACCTAAGGAAACCACACCTTCTTGAATACGCGCACCACCGGAGTCATTCAAACCGATCAAAGGCGCACCTACTTTCATCGCCAGATCCATCACTTTGCAGATCTTTTCCGCATGAGTTTCTGATAATGAGCCACCAAAAACGGTGAAATCTTGCGAAAAGACATACACCAGCCGCCCATGAATCGTGCCATATCCGGTCACTACACCGTCACCATAATACTGTTGCTTGTCCAGCCCAAAATCTGTACTTCGGTGCGTCACCAACATTCCGATTTCTTCAAAAGAGCCTTCGTCAAGCAGAAAATGAATGCGTTCGCGAGCGGTAAGTTTGCCTTTTTCATGTTGCTTTTCGATGCGTGCCTCGCCTCCGCCTTGTAGTGCTTGCTGGCGTTTGTCGTGTAGTTGTTCTAGATGGTTGAGCATTTTGTTCTTTTTCTTTTTACTGGGTGATTTTCAATATTATTAGCTTCTAATTGATAAGTCGCAAGGTACATATTTGAGGCAGATTCTTACAGAGAAATTAACTTCTAGCTCGCTTTGTTCCTCACTGAGAAAGAAAATGATCCCTACTTCAAAAATCAAACTCACTTTCCACTATCTCGTTCTATTGGCAGAACAAGAATAATACAAATGAACACCATTAAGAGAATCTTATTTCCAACCGATTTTTCAGAGGCAGCACAGACTGCTTTTCAGTATACTTTGGCTTTTGCCAAACATCTCAATGCTAGTGTAGAAGTCATTCATGCCATAGCACCGGACTACTCTGCAGCAGAGTTGACTGTCGCGCCCACGAATGCGACACAAACGAAATTGGAAATTAGCGAAGCCATCATTAAGGATTTTGTGAAAATTGGGCAAGCTCAAAGCGAAACAAACGATGTTCTAGTCACGATCAGTGAATCTAAAGTCGGCAATCCCGTCAATATCATAGTGCAAGAAGCAAAAGAGAAAGCAATTGATTTGATTATGCTAGGTTCGCATGGATTGGATAGCTGGATTGAGCGCGTTTTTGGGACATTCACAACCAATGTCATCGAGCACGCACCTTGCTCAGTGCTCGTACTACCCAAAACTTCGAGCGTCAAGACCTTAAGTAAAGTATTATTTGCTTCTTCATTGTCCAAAGAGGATTATCGCTCGCTAGATGCCGTGACCAATATGTTATATCCATTTAGCCCAGCTTATCATGTCTTACACATCAGCGATGAAGGTGATACCGCCATCAGTCTGACAGAACTCAGTGATTACTTTGGAGCACAGAAACCCAGTTTGGATGTGACCTTTCATGAAAGTCGACACGAGTCTGTCACAGATGGATTGATGAATTTCATTCAAACGCACCACATCAATTTGTTGTCGATTTATCTGCCAGAGCGCAATTTTTTCGAGCGGCTATTTACTTCGAGTACGACCAAGGATGTCGTCGTTCAGTCTGACTTACCTGTGCTAGTGTATAAGGATATTCAGGTATAAGCCCTCCGATAGCTATCGGAGTATATCTTAATCAACTGATTGATTATCAGATACTTAAATATTCATTCTACTACTCCATCCGTTCCCTTCCCTGCTGCTCATCCAGTAGTGGACGTATAGCTCTGACGATGCCTTCTGCATCATATTGATCGCTAGAAAAAACATAAGACTTCCCGGCACGCTCCTCGAAGTAGGCAAGTTTTGTGGTGTCCAATTCTATGCTAGGCGAGACGATGGAACGATTGTGTCCAGTATGCAAGTAAACGGCTCGTAACTCTTCATAAGGCACTTCCCCGAAGCTAGAGATGACTTTATTGGAATAGACTTCTACGGGAGCTAGGCGTTTGAGATTCCAGACTATACCAAAAATAGACCCCACAGAAATAGTCAGTGCAAATCCCATGAGCATGATGCCAGTTTTCTGTAAATGGCGTTTGTCTTCTGCGAATGTCGTCCGCTTGAGATAGATCAATGCACCTAAAAAAGCGATGCTAGCCACAGCAGCTAAGATGAGTTGTAAGGTCTCTTTTGAGTTGTCGGCTTCGAAGATATATAGTGGATCCATCGGTTCAGAAAATGAATGTGTAGGATTTGATAATTAGATATGGAGCAATATAGTAAGAAAGTACTCTGCTATTTGTTCAATAGACTTGTTACGTCGTAGCTGATTATGGCGAAGCGGAGCAAATTTTATTTTGGATAAGGCAAAATTTTTCGGCATAGCCTAGCTACGGCTAAAAATTTTAACACAGAACAGAATGAAATTTGCCCGTTGTAGTCAATCGAAATGCGGCGTAACAAGTCTAATACTTAAACCAAACCCTGCTGCACCGCAAACTTGACCAACTCTGTACTGGAATTAAAGTTCAATTTGCGCAAAATATTCTTCCGATGTGTCTCAACGGTATGTTTACTTATAAAAAGTGTTTCACTAATCCCGATGCTGGTATATCCTTGACTAATGAGCATCAGAATTTCTTTCTCGCGCTTGGATAGCGATAGCCGTTTTTGGAAATTGTCTTTCAAAAGCGTTTGTGTAGGTTGCTTCGCTCGTCCGAACTGCACCGCTTCGCTGATGTATACTTCTTTGGTCGTGAGCACTTGATACAGCGCGGTGCGAAATTCACTCGGAGAAGTGGTTTTAAGTAAATAGCCATCTACTTTTTGCCGCAAGACGCCGCGTACGAGTTGAGCATCATTATAAGCGGTATATGCTACGATTTTCATATTGGGTACTGCCTGCCGACAAGCTTTGATTAGCTCTACATATTCCATATCTGGCAAGTTCAAATCCAGCAATAATAAGTCCGCAGATGCCGTCTCAAAGTACTCCAACAAATCCTTTCCACAGTAAGCATGATGCGCAAGTGTATAGTCGGTATACCGATCTAGCATTGCTTTGACGCCTAGTCCGACGATGGGATGATCGTCGACGAGTACGACACGTGTAGAAGAGTTGTTCATGGAGGATTGATTTACCGATAATAAAAAGATATACTATGAAATATACCTGTATTACGGTAGTTATATGGTTTGGTTACATGGTGTTTTGATTTCGTGCCAACAGCTGTCGGTACGAAATCACAAATAACTTATTCCTCCTTTCTCACCAAAACCACCCAATCCTGTACTTCCTCACTTTGGGGTTGCCCCAGATCACGAACACCACCACCTTCAATAGTCTCTACACTTCCGATCTGCAAATCACCGCCATCATAAGGGTCGAACCAGCTTACGCTAAAGCTACCATCTACCTCACTCAAATCTAAGGTACTCGACTGAAAATCAGGAATATATAGTGCATAAGTCATACCTGATTGCTGCAAACAAAAGCTACTATCTGCGCTTACCAGATCATGTTGTGGCGTCATCTCCCAATACGGTAAGTTATCTTCGAAGAAGGTCTTGGCATGATTCGTAATCGTCCAAAGTCGGTCGCGCTGTCGCCAGTCTTCCGACGTCAAATCGTTGTGTACATGACGACCACCAAAATACCACTCCACACCGCCTGCACCTGAAAGTAAACTCCCCCACAACACATGATGCGTCAGGCTAGTATGATCGACATCGGCAGTATCGGTCAGTGCGCCAGTATGCCACTCCCCTATTTCATCCATCATGACGAGCCATTTTTGACCTGTGGCAGTAGATTTCTCTGTCCATTCTTGCACGGCTTCTGCGACTCGCTCTCGCTGACTTTCTTGCAAAGAGATGCCATCTAAGTCCTGAAAACCGATCAATTCTTTTAAGATGTTACCTCGCCCCGGATCGCTAGGAAGCGTATGAATAACGACTGTGTTCTGATAGGGATCATGCTGTTTGAGATGAGCAATCATATCGCGACGCTGCTGATCGTTTTGCCCACCTTCCGACCAATTATTTGGTCCATTCTCTTCACCCACATTCCAGATCAGTGCCAAATGATGCCCGAATCGAGCAATCAATTCGTTGTAATACAACTGGCGCATTTCTCCAGTATCACCACCATCCATCAGTTCCTCATTTTCCGTTTCCTGCAACACAAAATGTAAGACAATTCCCTTCGACTGCATGTGCTGAAATAGAATTTCCCATTGTGCTAATTTACTAACATCAAATCGCATAAAATCATCAGGCTGGGTGTACATCCAGACATCTTTTCCATCACCTTCTACATTGAAAGTGAGAAAATAGATGCTATTCATCCCTTTTCTCGCCATGTAGTTAGCAGCGCCAATAATACCTTTTCCTTTTTCTCCCTGCCAAGTTGGGTCATTAGCATCCCAGTCACTGATGTGAGGTTCGTACTTATGCAAAGCTTCTGTGGTTCTGGCTTCTCCATCTCGTCCTCCGGCTTTGGTCCGGTAAGTACCGTCAAAGTCTGCAAACGCCAAGAAATTCTCCGGACTATTAGCACCGACTTTAAGAAAATAATTATCGCTATCCTCAAATTTGAAGTAACCATCGCTGACACTCAGCCGTCCATTGGCTCTAAAATCAGTTCCTGTCTTCGTGGATGCTGTCACTTGAAATGTCCCAGAGTCATTCATCAATTTAATGGTTTCGCCAGCCTCTGCATCATCGCTCAAAGCAATCTTTTCTCCTTTTTCCATGCGAGCAGTATACGTCCATTCGCCCACTTCATCCGGCGTAAAACGCACTTGCCAGATATTGCCATTGGTCGCGCTCGTTTCGGCTGCATTACCATCAGCAGCATAGAATCCTCGCACCGTTTTGTTACCATTTTGATGCTGAAAATCAACGGTCAGACGGTAATTGAGAAAAGGATTTTCTGTGGCGTCTTCTGCTGTTTCTGGTCCTTCAAATTGAAGCGTGAGTGTATGCCATTTTTCTATGGATAAGTCGTCTTTTGAGGTCTCTCCGCAGCTTGTAAATAAGGTAGATAAAAGTGCGATCTGGAGAATGAGGAGGACTGTTTTAGGTGTTGGTTGATTCATGTTTTGTGATGTTTGTTATCTATTCTCACGTAGCGTGCGCAGAAGTTCAACCGCTTCACGGTTGCTTATCTGGATTATTTTACCACCGATTGCACCGATGGTTATTCATGGTCAAAAGCTTTCAGCTTTTTATATATTTTAAAAGTATTTTTACAGCAAAAGCTACTCCACGACAAAGCGACAGACCGTTTCCGTTTGATAGGTTT